>NZ_KE384619.1:8200-28450 GCF_000426905.1 Dolichospermum circinale AWQC131C | reverse complement strand
ATTTCTCCGTGACCTCTGTGCCTGGAGTGGTTCGTTATTCCATGAATCTTGCGTAAGTCCTAAGTAATTAGTATCTTTTAAAAACTGCAAAATTGCTGCATTAACAACATCAGCAGCACCAGTGGAGGCATCATGATAACAATTTTGCAAAATTTGTAAACGAGAATTAGGTAGATATTGATGTAATTTTTCTCCATGACTAACAGGAAACCAACTATCTTGATCACCCCATAAAATTAAAGTTGGACATTCAATATTTTTGAGATTTTTTTGAATATTACTCAACATATTAGGCTGATTTGTGCGGAAATTCTCGATTTCTTTGGCAGCAATTTGTAATTCTTCGGCAACTTTGACCACAGTTCCAGGAATTTCAATAAATGGGTAAGTAATCCAATAAATATCTTCTTTTGTTAATAATGAGGGATCATATAATACCTTGCGTCTTTCTGTTCCCATAACTTCTCTAACTAAAGGTGCAAACCAATATGCTAGACGTAAATAATCAATTGCATGGATGATTTCTATTGGTGTTTGTGCCAGCAAATCCATAGCCCAATGAGGTAATGTTTCCGTGAAAATAGGAGCATTAATGACTACTAAACGTGCGATTAAATGAGGACTGACACCTGCTAAACCCAGGGAAATTAATGCCCCTATAGATTCGGCCACAATTATCGGTGGTTCATCACATAAACCCTGAATAATGCGTTTTAATTCAATAATTTGATGTCCATTTTCTTCTCGACGAGATACAGGTTTTTCCGAAAAACCAAAACCTTTAAAATCACAACAAATTACGCGAAAATGTTGAGATAATGGCTTAATACTAAGTCGCCAATTATAACTCCAACTGCCTAAACCATGTAATAAAATTAGGGGTTTACCCGTACCTTTTTCACCATAGGCTATTTGAATTGGATAACCTTGAGAATCGGTAATAGTGAGATTTTGCCGCCCTTGAGGAAAATTATCTTGCCACCAATCTTTCATAATTTTATGTAGGAGTAATTTAACTACCAGTGATAACTTGCCATAATATTCTTATTAATATCACGGGGATGGATATTAAGACAATGGCAATCAGAAATAAGCCGATAATCAACAGGAGGATAAAGGAATTATTTGCTTTTTTGTTTTTGCGAGGATCTTTTAAGGCTTCTTCTAATAAAATGATATTATAATTATTAGCTTTCCAGGCAAAATCAAAGAAGTCTCCTAACATGGGAATAGAGCCAATCAAGGAATCAATAATCACATTTATGACCATCCTTCCTAATGTGGCTGTAGATAGGCCTAATTGTGCGGCTTCAATGATAATATAAAAGGAAAATATTAGTCCTAGAGCATCACCACCTACGGGTATTAATCCCATGATTGGATCTAAACCGATTCCCACTTGTGTTCCGGGAATGGTAATTATATTATCTAATATTTTACTAAGTTGACGTAAACGCTTTAATCGAGGTGTAGAAGCATCAGCTGTGATAGAAAAGTGTTTAGGAGAATTAGGCATTATTCATGATTTCCGATATTGATTGAGTAGGTTGGCGTTAAAAATTGTGGTTATAACATTAGGCAAAAGTCAAGAGGTTTTCAGCGATTTTACATTTCTTTACCCAGGTTGGTTTTTTTATGCCAACTTACTTGTAGGAGATAAATGTCTCAAATTTTGGAGTAATATGTACTAAGGGAATGGAATTATATTTATGTTATGGTTCAAATTACTCAAGCACCTGTCAATTATTTTTCTTTTGCAGATTACTATGCCTATGATGATGGTACTGGAAATCGCTATGAATTAGTGGATGGAGAATTAGTTTTAATGCCTCCAGAATCAATTTTAAACTCCGATGTATCAATGCGATTATTGTTGGAATTGGCTAAAATAATCCCTCTTTATTTATTAAAGTATAAAGAGATTATGATGGAGGTAAGTGGACGTAGGGCTAAGGTACGAATCCCTGATTTATTAGTTTTGGGTGAAGAATGTCGCGCTGCTTTAGAAACTACCAAACGAGGAACAATTACCCATGATATGCCACCACCATTAATAGCAATAGAGGTGGTATCACCTGGTACTGAAAATGAAGTAAGAGACTATCGTTTCAAGCGTTCTGAATATGCAGCCAGGGGAATTGCTGAATATTGGATTGTTGACCCTGTACAGAACAAAATTACAGTTTTATCTTTAGTAGAAGGCTTTTATGAAGAATTTATCTATACAGGTGATGATTTGATTAAAAGTGCAGTATTTCCAGAAATTGAGATTAAGGTCAGTGATATTCTCACCCCATAAATTATAGCTTAAGAACGGGGTTGCAATAAAGGCAAAATCATCGCTTTTGTCTAGAATATCTTAGAATAAGCTGTACTGTATTTAATTTGTATAATTATAGCGGGCAGGATGCCCGCACTACAATATCTAGCCATATTAGGATTGTACAATTTAGCTGCTTAACAGCTTAGAATAAGCGATAGGGAAGCACTGGCCGGAAATCGCTTATTTCCATCCTTAAAACCTGTTACAAACCCTAAAATTTGCTTAAAATCCCATAGCTTCTGCAACAGCCTTTACATCTGCTGCAATACCCTGTTTAAATTGGGCATGACTGTGTTTAATAGCGGTATCTGGGTCTTTCAACCCATTACCAGTGAGGACACAAACCACAGTCGCACCGGTGGGAACTTCGTCTTTTACCTGTAACAATCCTGCCACGGAAGCCGCACTAGCGGGTTCACAGAAAATCCCTTCTGATGATGCTAATAGACGGTAAGCGTCGAGAATTTCCTCGTCAGTCACAGCCCGGAAAGTGCCTTGACTGGCTGTTTGTGCTGCAATGGCCTTATCCCAACTGGCAGGATTACCAATTCTAATGGCTGTGGCTATAGTTTCAGGATGTGTGACTGGTTGACCATTGACCAAGGGTGCAGCCCCAGCGGCTTGAAAACCCATCATTTTCGGGAGGCGATCACATTTACCATGTTGATGGTATTGACAAAAACCCATCCAATATGCTGTAATATTACCGGCATTGCCCACGGGAATACATAGCCAATCGGGGGCATCACCCAAAGCATCAACAACTTCAAAAGCGCCAGTTTTTTGCCCTTCTAGACGGTACGGATTTACAGAATTTACTAAAGTAATGGGATATTGATCCGCCATTTCTCGGACAATTTCCAGAGCGCGGTCAAAATTGCCTTGAATTGCTAGGACTTCCGCCCCATAAAGTAACGCTTGTGCCAACTTTCCCAAAGCCACGTAACCATCGGGAATTAATACAAAGGGGCGCATCCCACCTCTTCTAGCATAGGCAGCGGCAGCGGCGGAGGTATTACCAGTGCTGGCACAAATTACAGCTTTAGCACCCGCTTCTGCTGCTTTAGAAATTGCCATTGTCATTCCCCGGTCTTTGAAGCTACCAGTGGGGTTAAGACCATCATATTTGACATACACCTTCACCTGTCTGCCAATACGTTCGGCGATGGCTGGCACGGGAATCAAAGGTGTGTTACCTTCCAAGAGAGTCACCACGGGGGTTTTTTCGCTAACAGGCAAGTACTGACGATAGGCTTGTATTAGCCCTGGCCAAGGTTGGTCATGAGATTTAGCAGCAGACAGGCTCAAAGTCACGGGATTCAAAATTTATTAATTAAGGATTTGGGATCTGGAATGCTTTTAGTATAAGTATTCCACGTTTCAAGTCATAATCTTAGTTGTGGGGCATCTTCACCAAGAGCGGAGAGGATAATGACCACATTTGTAATTTATTAGAGTATATGATGAAAACTAAACAATATTTTAACAAAGCTGGGGATGAGCATGATTGGCATATTATAATTATAATATTTATAACTAATGGTGTGAGTTAAGTTTGTAATGTCAACAACTATGTCTACTATGTCATCCAGTGTTTCCGAATGCGAATCCCACGTTAACCTAGTTAAGAAGTTAACTAAGGCTTATTATCAAGACGATCAGCAAGTCAAGTTTATGAACTTACAAGCGGAGATAGATTCTCTTCTAGAGCAACTGCAAAATCTCAAGAGCGAACTGGAAATTCCTAGAGAGGAAATTAGCTAGTTAACCATTTGCTAACTTTCGTTAACTAACGATCTACTTTCCCCATGGCATACATACCACTGGTGAAAAGCGGTCGAATTTCACTGGATGTTATGATATATTTTACCTATAGCTTGTAAGCTATTTAGAATTAAGAGTATCTGGAGAAATACCATCTTGGCAAACTATTCCTCTGTAAATCAAGATAGTCACTGCGTCAAGAAAATATAATACTCTTAATTCAGTTTGCTTCTTTGTGCGAGAACCAAGCACGGCAAACACTTATTAAGTGCGCGAGGAATTTATCTTCGTGCATTGGTTGATACGCCTTGGTTGAAAGAAAAAAATCTCAACTTATGTATTTGTTAGCATTAGTTAGCAAAAAAGTATCGGATTCTACATTCGATAAATCCCCCACTGGTCTTTAATGCCTGGATTAAAAGACACCAAAACCTAAAAACTTTTTGGGTGTACCATGAGCGTCAGCCGAATGGTGTTTAGGTTTTGATTCTGTGGGTTTTTCGGCCAATTTAGGGTGAAATACTATCGTTACCGAGGCAGAGGACAGGGAGAAATGAATATAAAATAAGACTTAGGCAGGCAACACTTGTAAGGTAATAATTTCCGATACAACAGACTAGGGGTAGTTTGATAAAGGTTGTGGGCTTTAATGAAAAATAAAATTTGACGTAGCAATTCAATATAAAATCTAAAATTTAAAATCGAAATTAGCTCCATGACAAATCTGACTCCTAATTCTAGTTTTAGTGTCACCCTGCGGTTGCAAATTCCCAATCGAGTGGGGATGTTAGCATCTGTTACCCAAGCGATCGCGGCCACAGGTGGTAATCTAGGACAAATTGATTTAATTGCACAAAATCGTCAAGAATCTATACGTGATGTTACAGTTGATGCCGCCAGTACGGAACACGCAGAAACCATAGTGCAAGCGGTAAAGGAATTACCAGATATTCAGATAATTGATGTTTATGACCGTACCTTTAATTTACATCGCGGTGGTAAAATCAGTATTGTCAGCAGAATTGCTCTCAAAAGTGTTTCTGATTTAGCAATGGCTTATACTCCAGGGGTCGGTCGGATTTGTAAAGCGATCGCCGAAAATCCAGAGGAAGTATACAATTTAACTATTAAACAGAATACAGTGGCCATCGTTACCGATGGTAGTGCTGTATTAGGTTTGGGCAATTTGGGACCTGAAGCAGCTTTACCGGTCATGGAAGGAAAAGCCATGCTATTTAAAGAATTTGCTGGACTGGATGCTTTTCCCATCTGTTTGGATACTCAAAATGCTGATGAGATTGTCAAAGCTGTGAAAAATATCGCTCCTGTATTTGGTGGTGTGAATTTGGAGGATATTGCTGCACCGCGCTGTTTTGAAATTGAGCAAAGATTACAAGCAGAATTAAATATACCGATATTCCATGATGACCAACATGGGACAGCAATTGTCACCTTAGCAGCCTTATTAAATTCTCTGAAACTTGTCCAGAAGTCCATTGCAGATGTCCGCATTGTTATTAATGGCGCTGGTGCGGCTGGGGTAGCCATTGCTCGGTTACTCCGTAAAGCAGGTGCAGAAACGATTTTGATGTGCGACTCTAAGGGCATTATTTCTACAAATCGCAGCGATTTAACCCCAGAAAAACTGGAATTTGCCGTTAAAGCCCAAGGAACTTTAGCTGGTGCAGTGCAAGGGGCGGATGTATTTATTGGTGTCAGTGCGCCGGGAGTTTTGACACCGGAAATGGTGCAAGGAATGAGAAAAGATGCCATCGTCTTTGCTATGGCCAATCCCATACCGGAAATCCAGCCAGAATTAGCCCCTAAAAACGTCGCTGTCATGGCTACGGGACGGAGTGACTACCCTAACCAAATTAATAACGTCCTGGCGTTTCCAGGGGTGTTTCGTGGAGCTTTAGATTGTCGGGCGAGGAGGATTACTACTAATATGTGTTTAGAAGCGGCTAATGCGATCGCTTCTTTGGTGAATATTTCCGATTTAAACCGCCAACATATTATTCCTTCTGTTTTTGATAAACGAGTTGCTACCGCTGTTGCTGCTGCGGTGCAACAAGCTGCAAGAGAAGAAGGTATTTGTTCTAATTAATGAGTTAATTAAGTGGGATGGGTATCTTACCTGTCCCCGTGACCGGTTTGGTTTGTAAATCATTGAGGTATTTTATCTAAAAATGTATCAGATTTGGGATTTTTTTTACAGAGAAGACAGTTACTCTTTCTGGAAAGAAAAAGTAAAAAATTACCAGAATTTTAATCTATTCACGTGGGAAAAAATTCTTGGCTTTTTATCCGCATTAGAGCAAACACCATCTTTAAAAGAACATCTACTAAAAACTAATAACTTAGCGCAGTTTATCCAAGTAGCAGCAGAAAATAATTATTTTTTCACTGAAGAAGAAATCGTCTGGGTGATGATTACGAAACAACAAATTTGGGATTTTTTGGCGATAGCACAAAAAACACCAACTTTGCGGGAAGAGTTATTATCGTCTAAAACTCCTCAGCAGTTTCTAGAAATTGCTAAACAACATGATTATTACTTTTCCATAGAAGCTTTAGGATGGATATTAACAGAAATAAAATTATCCTCAAAAGTGGGGATTTTTAACCCCACCGGACAAGTTTTGTTTACACCAGTAATTGCTGGAATCTGCACTGGATTCTGGATAGGTCTTGCTGAAAGTTGGGGACTTGTACCACCATTTTGTCATATTAATAAACCAACGGGGCTTGTGAGATGGGATGAAGATATAAATGATGAAAAATACTCTCTCCGACAATGTTTTTTACCTCCTGGTTATTTTAATCAACGTCTGATTATGTAGTTTATTAGTAAGTTGGTTTGACAGGAGAAAACCTAAGATCAACAATAAATGATAAATGAATGTTGGGCTACGCTTAAACCAAGCTACTAATTACAAAAAATAAAAAACAAAAAACAAAATCCCCGACTTATGGAAGAAGTCGGGGATCTGATTTTAATGAACAAAGGTAATTTTATTAACCCAAAGAAACAGTTAAACTCCCAGGTTTAGCTAGATCTCCTGTTAACACCACACCCCGATGATTACTATGTAAATGACGGAGAATTTTGTAAATTGCTTCAATTTCCTCAGTAGCACCGGCAATATTTGCCAATTCAGCAATAGAAAGTGCTTTCCTCTGGGTTTGTAACACTTCTAAAACTCGTTTTTGTAAATCGAGAATCACAGCAGCGGCTTTTTTACCAGCTTCTACACCAGGTTGGTGATAAGCATTGACATTGATTAAACTGGCATACAAACCTACTGCTCTCTCATACAATGCAATTAATGCGCCCACAGTACGGGCATTAACTTGGGGAATAGTGACTGTAATGGAATCGCGGTTATTCTCATACAATGCTTGACGAGTTCCCAACAAGAAACCAGAGAGATAATCACCAGCGGTGACACCGGGATCAACTTCTGGGGATTTTCCTTGACGGTCTTCTAAAACTTCAATCAAGGTAGCAAAGAAATTAGGTACACCTTCCCGTAATTGTTGGACATAGGCGTGTTGGTCTGTTGAACCTTTGTTACCATAAACTGCAAGACCTTGATATACAGTTTTCCCGTCCAAATCCTTTTCCTTACCTAAGGATTCCATAACCAGTTGTTGCAAATAGCGGCTAAATAACAACAAACTGTCCTTGTAGGGGAGAACCACCATATCCTTCTGGCCTTTGCCATTTCCAGAGAAATACCAAGCCAGGGCTAATAAAGCGGCTGGGTTATCCTTGAGGTGAGGGACGCGAGTGGCATCATCCATGTCCTTTGCGCCAGATAGCATAGCACGGATATCAATGCCCTGTAATGCCGCAGGTAATAGCCCTACAGCGGACATTTCCGAGGTACGTCCACCCACCCAATCATACATGGAAAATCGGGCTAACCAGTTTTCCGATTTTGCCACTTGGTCTAAATTACTATTTTGTCCAGTAATGGCAACTGCATATTGGCAAAAATCTAATTTTTGGGCTGTATAGGCTTGTTTTACCTCAATCATGCCATTGCGGGGTTCGGGAGTTCCTCCAGATTTGGAAATTACTAACACCAAAGTGGTAGCCAGTTTATTTCCTAATTGGGATAGCACTCTATCAATACCTGCGGGGTCGGAATTGTCAATAAAGTGAATTTGTAGGGGGGGGAAGTCTGGGGAAAGGGCTTCAGCGACAAATTGGGGACCCAAGGCCGAACCACCGATACCGATAGAGATAATATCTGTAAAGCGGCTTTCTTTGGGAGGATGAATTGCACCAGTGTGTACCTGGTCTGCAAAAGCTTCGATTTGTTCTAAAGTTTGAACTATTTCTTGAGTTAGTTCTGGGGTGGGGGCTAAATCTGGATTTCGCAACCAGTAATGACCTACCATGCGGTTTTCATCGGGATTAGCGATCGCACCTTTTTCCAGTTCTAGCATATCCGCAAACGCTTTGTCAAACTTAGGTTTTAATGATGCTACAAAGGCATCATCAAAGCGCATCCGACTAATATCTAAATACAGTCCTAATCCCTCGTGTAAATATAACCAATCTTGGTATCGTTGCCAAAGTGCCTGAGCATTCATAAGAGGGAAATCTCAAATAAAGTGTTGGTCAAACATAAGTTTAATGTATGGTTTTGGTGATCCCTGCTTTGTATTATACAGTTTTTAATAGAAGCACAGATAACGATATTATACTACTGTTAGTCTTAATACTTATTAAGGCTCAGAATTTAGTAACTAATAATACACAAAACTTGACAACGGACAATTGACAATTGACAATTGACCACTAACCACCGACCACTAACAAATGACCAGCTAATGATTGAATATCTAATTTTTCTAGCTATTTCTACCGCAACCTTCGCGCTATTTGCGCTAGGACTGAATTTACAATGGGGTTTTACGGGTTTAATTAACTTCGGTCATATTGCTTTTATGACTTTAGGAGCGTACACAACAGTATTATTAACTTTTAAAGGTGTACCATTATTGCTTTCGGCTGTAGTTGGAGCAATTGTCGCCGCTTTATTGGGTTTAGTCATAGGTTTTGCGACTCTCCGCTTACGAGAAGATTATCTGTCAATTGTTACCATTGGTACAGGGGAATTAATTAGATTAATAGTAAATAATCAGGAATTACCTGTAGGTAAAGATTGGATATCTGGCTCTTTTGGTGTGCAAAGTTATGTCATACCGTTATCAACAACCCCAAATTTGTTTTTCCGCTTGGTGATGATTGCCGTGTTAACTTTATTGACAGGGATCACATTATTTTCTTTGTGGAATTGGATACGAACTGCTCAAATTTCTGCAAATAATAATACTATTAGAAACAGCAGCCTTAAACAAGAATTTACTTCCCGATTGATAGTAGGAATTGCTTTAGGACTATTAGCTCTAGCAATTTATATCTCTGGTATAATTGGCTTATACAATTATAATCCCAAAGCCGGTTTAATGTTGTTGGCATTGTTAATTTTAGCTTTCATATTTTGGCGGTTAGAAATTTTAGTCCGATCTCCTTGGGGAAGAGTGCTAAAATCTATTCGTGAAGATGAAGAAATTCCCAAAGCATTAGGTAAAAATGTCTTTTCTTATAAACTACAATCATTAATGTTGGGCGGTGCAATTGCTGGTATTGCAGGGGCGTTCTTTGCTTGGCAATTAGGAGCAATTTATCCCGATAATTTTCAACCTCAACTTACCTTTGACGCTTGGATTATGGTAATTTTAGGTGGTGCAGGAAATAATGTCGGCACAATTTTAGGTGCGGTTATTTACTTTGCTTATGACTCTTTAACTAGGGAATTTTTACCGAAAATTGTTCCTTTAGATGTAGAAAGAATTGGTGCTTTTCGGGTGATGTTTATTGGTTTAATTTTAATGGTGTTAATGATTTGGCGACCTCAAGGTATTTTAGGAAAAAAGGAGGAACTTACTCTTGGTAAATAATTAGAAATTTGTGATGTTAAAATAGTTGATACAAGCCGTTTATGGGAGGAATAGCCATGATAGTTGCAACTGCTAACAAGATGACTTTTGAGGAATTTCTTAATTATGACGATGGGACAGATAATTTATATGAATTTGAGAACGGAGAATTAATTCCTATGCCTTTAGAAAGTGAGATAAATCGGCGCATAGCAATGTTTTTAGTTGCCTATTTTCTGCAATTGGGTATTCCCTATTACCGCTTGAGTATGAAAACAGAAATTGCTGTGAATAGTCGGCAGGTGGGGGTGCGTGTTCCTGATTTGACGGTGTTTTCTGAAGAATTAGCTCAAGTGATGCAGGGGGCTACACGCTCGCTGATTTTAATGGATATGCCGCTGCCTTTGTTGGTGGTTGAGGTAGTGAGTCCAAATCAGGAAAATCGTGATTATCGTTACAAGCGTTCTGAGTATGCGGCGCGGGGAATTATTGAGTATTGGATTGTTGATCCAATTGGGCAAAAAGTGACGGTTTTGGAATGGGTAGAGGGTTTTTATGAGGAGCAGGTTTATAGGGGAGATGATATGATTTGTTCGCCTCTATTTAGTGATTTAAAGTTAACTGTGGCTGAGGTTTTACAGGGATGAAATTTGATGAACTACGACAATTTTTATTTCATAACAATAATTAAAAACCAACAAAAAACCTAAAAATGAAGTTGAGAAGAAAATCATCATGGTAAATAATATCAAATCACCGGAATTACCGCTATTAGCTGCAACTGGACTCTGTAAAAATTTTGGTGGAATTAAAGCAGTTGAAGAAGCGAATATTGAAGTTATCAAAGGTAGTATTACTGGGTTAATTGGTCCTAATGGTGCTGGTAAAACCACCTTATTTAATTTACTTTCTAATTTTATCCATCCAGATAAAGGTAGAGTCATTTTTGATGGTGAACCTATTCATCAATTACAATCATACCAAATTGCTCAACAAGGATTAGTCAGAACTTTTCAAGTTGCCCGGGTTTTATCAAAATTATCAGTATTAGAAAATATGCTTTTGGGAGCGCAAAAACAAACTGGTGAAAACTTTTGGCAAGTGCAACTGCAACCTCATGTTATTCTTAAAGAAGAAAAACAATTAAAAGAACGGGCTATGTTTTTGTTAGAATCTGTAGGCTTGGAAAAAAAGGCTTCAGACTATGCTGGTGGTTTATCTGGAGGACAAAGAAAACTTTTAGAAATTGGCAGGGCATTAATGACTAATCCTAAGTTAATATTATTAGATGAACCTGCTGCTGGTGTCAATCCTCGATTAATTGATGAGATATGCGATCGCATTATAACATGGAATCGTCAGGAGGGAATGACATTTTTAATTATTGAGCATAATATGGATGTAATTATGTCTTTATGTGATAGAGTTTGGGTATTAGCAGAAGGAAAAAATTTAGCTGTGGGGAATCCTCAAGAAATCCAAAATAATACCAAAGTTTTAGAAGCATATTTGGGACAATGATATTATATTAGATATGCCCAAAAAAATTAGAGAACTGAAAAATTTATTACTGCAATTCGGTTTTACTTGTCGGACTGGAAAAGGTAGTCACACTAACTGGTATCATCCTTTGTTATCTGGGAGAGTCACTATATCAGGTAAAGACGGAAAAGATGCGAAAGAATACCAAGAGAAAGATGTTAGTAACGCCATCAAAAAAATAGAAGAAATAAAAAAAACTCAAGAGGAAGCACAAAATGAATAATCATTACACAATCATTATTCAATGGTCAGAAGAAGATAAATGCTTTGTTGTAAGTCTTCCTGAATGGGGAGAATTTTGTCATACTCATGGAGACACTTATGAAGAGGCTTTAAAAAATGCCCAAGAAGTTTTAGAAATGCTGATTTCATCTTATTTAGAAGACGGACAACCAATACCTGAACCGCAAATTTTAGGAAAATCATTAACAGCAGCTTGATTTTTCATTAGTCCACCTGCGTGGACTTTGTTTGTATAGCCGTGATTTATAATCGTCAAGGCTTTTTATTCCTATAAAAACTAAAATCAGTGAGTAACCGTAACCTACAAGAAACCCATTTAAACCGCGCCCGTGCTAGTCTCAGACAAGCATTATCTTGGTATGGATATCTCCGTAAATCTGGACAACTAGCCGCCAACCCAGAATTAGAAAATTTACTCAAACCCGAAATAGAAGCTTTGAATAACACATTGAGTAAATTAGATGCAAATGTGATTAGAATTGCGGCTTTTGGTTTAGTTAGTCGAGGAAAATCAGCAGTATTAAACTCTTTAATAGGGGAAAAAATTCTGCAAACAGGACCTTTAAATGGTGTGACTCAATGGCCACGTTCTGTGCGCTGGAAACCGGGGGATAAGGTATTAGTCGAATTAATAGATACCCCTGGTTTAGATGAAATTGCAGGAGAATTAAGGGCGGAAATGGCGCGAAATGTAGCCGGTCAAGCTGATTTAATTTTGTTTGTTGTTTCTGGAGATATTACTAAAACTGAATATCAAGGATTATTGGAATTACGTCAAGCCCAAAAACCCTTGATTTTAGTATTTAATAAAATTGATTTATATCCAGAAATAGACAGAAATGCAATTTACAAAAATCTCCAACAACTAGGGGCGGGAAATTCCCAAAATAATCCTTTATTACCAGATGAAATTGTCATGGTAGCCGCTGAACCTGCGCCCATGGAGGTGAGAGTAGAATATCCAAACGGAACTATTAATTATGAATGGGAAACATCACCTCCCCAGGTAGAGGAATTAAAGCAAACAATCTTGAATATATTAAACAGAGAAGGACGATCTCTGTTAGCTTTAAATGCACTAATTCAAGCTAGGGAATCTGAGGAAAATATCGCCCAAAAAACCATTGATATGCGGGAAAAAGAAGCAGAAGATATTATTTGGCGATTTAGTCAATATAAGGCTTTAGTTATTGGTTTAAATCCTATTGCTTTTTTAGATATAATTGGCGGTTTTATTACTGATTTAGCCTTAATTCGTACTTTAGCTAAATTGTATGGTTTACCTATGACTAGTTATGAAGCCAGTAAATTATTAAAAACCATTTTATTTAGTTCCGGTGGTTTATTGTTGGGAGAAATCAGCAGTAGTTTAATATTAGGTTTAGGTAAAACTACCGCAGCCATAACTAGTGGTGATAATCCATTTAACATTACCACTTTTACCAGCAGCGCCATTATTCAAGGGGGAATTGCTGGTTATGGTGCTTATACCGTCGGTAAAGCTGCAAAGTTATATCTTGAAAAAGGCTGTACTTGGGGACAATTGGGCGCTAATACCGTCATTCAGGAGATTTTATCTCAAGTTGATAAAAACACTATTTTGTATCGCTTACAGCAAGAATTGGGCGGTAATTTTGGAGAATTTTGATCTTGAATTAATCAAAAATAATCAAAAACAATTTTCTTTTTTTTTGTTGTAGGGATTGACTTGCGGTGCTAGGGGTGATATTATGATAATGGGAGTGCGTCTTTTCATAAAAATTTTATCACCACTCCATTATATTAATATAGCACATCGCCGGCAATGTGGCAACTCCGTCCCGAAAAAAAAATTTGCCCCCCCCGACGCAAAGCTGAGAAATTGTGTAGAATTACTGGGTGTAACGATGAACCGAGATAATGGATTTTAATCTGCAAGCGCCCTTTGTCCCTACTGGTGATCAACCACAAGCGATCGCTCAACTTTCTGCTAGTATTCAAAAAGGAAATCATTATCAAACATTACTTGGTGCGACAGGAACCGGGAAGACATTTTCCATAGCCGCAGTTATTGCCAAAGTGAATAAACCTACTCTAGTATTAGCACATAATAAGACATTAGCAGCCCAATTATGTAATGAACTGCGGGAGTTTTTTCCTGATAATGCAGTAGAGTATTTTGTTAGTTATTATGATTATTATCAACCCGAAGCATATCTACCAGTTACAGATACTTATATAGAGAAAACATCAGCAATTAATGAAGAAATAGATATGTTACGACATTCTGCTACCCGTTCCTTATTTGAACGTCGGGATGTAATTGTTGTGGCTTCAATTAGTTGTATTTATGGTTTAGGAATGCCGGCAGAATATTTAAAAGCTGCAATTCGATTACAAATAGGAATGGAAATAGATCCTCGGCAAATTTTACGGGATTTAACCGCAGTTCAATATAGTCGTAATGACATAGAAATGGGCAGGGGAAAATTTCGAGTCCGAGGTGATGTTTTAGAAATTTCTCCTGCTTACGAAGATAGAATTATTCGCGTCGAATTTTTTGGTGATGAAATTGACGCAATCAAATATATAGATCCTGTCAGCGGTGAAATTATTGGTAATTTAGCAGCAGTAAATATTTATCCTGCGCGTCACTTTGTTACTCCCAAAGAAAGAGTAGAAATAGCTTGTGAAGATATCGCTAGAGAACTAAAACAGCAAAAATTAATATTAGAAGAAACGGGGAAATTAGTCGAAGCGCAACGTATTGATCAACGCACCCGTTATGATTTAGAAATGTTAAGAGAAGTGGGATATTGTAACGGAGTAGAAAATTATTCTCGTCATTTAGCTGGAAGACAAGCAGGAGAACCACCTGAATGTTTAATTGATTATTTTCCCGAAGATTGGTTATTAGTAATAGATGAATCTCATGTTACCGTTCCCCAAATTCGGGGAATGTATAACGGAGATCAAGCGAGGAAAAAAGTATTAATAGATCATGGTTTTCGACTTCCCAGTGCTGCGGATAATCGTCCTTTAAAAGCAGAGGAATTTTGGCAAAAAGTCAATCAATGTATTTTTGTTTCTGCGACTCCAGGAAATTGGGAACTAGAGATTTCTGAGGATAATATTATTGAACAAGTAATTAGACCAACGGGAGTAATTGACCCTGAAATATTTGTGCGGCCAACGGAAGGACAAATTGATGATTTATTAGGAGAAATAAAAGATCGAGTTGACCGTCAGGAAAGAACCTTAATTACAACATTAACTAAACGTATGGCCGAAGATCTAACTGAATATTTAGAAGCCAGGGGAATCAGAATTAGATATTTGCATTCAGAAATTAATTCTATTCAACGGATAGAAATTTTACAAGATTTGCAAAATGGTGTTTTTGATGTCTTAGTTGGTGTAAACTTGTTGCGCGAGGGTTTAGATTTACCAGAAGTTTCTTTAGTTGCAATTATGGACGCAGATAAAGAAGGATTTTTGAGAACAGAACGTTCTTTAATTCAAACTATTGGACGCGCAGCACGTCATGTTAAGGGAAAAGCAATTTTATATGCTGATAAATTAACAGATAGTATGATTAAAGCTATTGATGAAACTGATAGAAGAAGGGGGATTCAAATGGCTTATAATAAATTACATGGAATTACACCCCAACCGATTAAGAAAAAGTCGAGTAATGCTATTTTATCATTTTTAGATGCTTCTCGGCGTTTAAATGCTAGTGATTTAAACATAGTTGATGAACATTTAGATGAATTATCTTTGGAGGATATTCCTCAGTTAATTATTTTATTAGAAAAACAGATGAAAGAAGCAGCTAAAAAGATGGAATTTGAAGAGGCTGCAAAATTACGCGATCGCATTAACCATTTAAGAGATAAAATGTTAGGACGTTAATATATGGTATTTGTGATTTGTGTGAATATTTTTTTTAACGAACCACAGAGGCACAGAGGACGCAGAGGAGGAGGAAATTTATGTTAACCAATATTCGTCAAATCACGGTTAATGAATATCACCAAATGGCCGAAATAGGTATATTTCACCCGGAAGAACGCTTAGAGTTAATATCAGGACAAATTATCAAAATGGCCGCTAAAGGAACTGCACACGAAGCTGCTATAACCCGGACGCAAAGAATATTAAATCAACGTTTAGGTGATAAGGTTTTAATTAGAACTCAATCACCAATTAAACTTGATGATTACTCAGAACCAGAACCAGATATTGCAGTTGTGAAAACTGATGCTTTGGATTATGAAGATCATCATCCCCAACCATCAGAAGTCTTTTTAGTTATTGAAATTGCTGATTCTAGTCTGAAATATGATCGAGAAGTAAAAACTTTAGCCTATGCTAAATCAGGCATTATTGATTATTGGGTTTTAGATATTAATGGACGTAAATTGTATGTATATCGTCTACCCAATCCAGAAGGTTATCAAAGTGAAAGTATTTTAGGGGAAAATTTGACAGTTTCACCTTTAGCTTTTCCTGAGTGTGAAATTAAGATTAGGGATTTTTTGAGGAAGATTTAAAGGAGGTGAAAATTGGCGATCGCATTAAGCATTTAAGAGATAAAATGTTAGGTAGATAAATTAAATTTATAATTAGCGCACTACTAACTTATTTTGTGTAGCAGCTTCTTGAATTAAACGGTTGTTGCTAGTGAATACCTGAATGTCTGGAACAACACTATAATCAATATCATCAGTAATAACTTGAAATTGTCCTGCTTTGCTAATAGCTTCAAGCATCAGCAAATCATAACCATCAACTGCTTGAGTGCTAAATCGCTTAATAGCAGCATCAGTAGTAGCATCATTTACTGTTAGGTCAATGAGTTTAGCAAAATTTTTCACTTGTCTCCAAGCAGACCGGACTTCAGCTACAACATTAGCTCTTTCTAGCGGATAATTATGACGGTATTCCTTGATTGGTAAGTTTCCATTGGATTTAATATAAGTTTCATATTCGTGTTTCTCAATAATATGAGCAAGTTCAGCTAAAGTGAGTCCAGAGTATGTGAGAGTAGCTCTATTTGAGTAAGCTAAATTCAGATAGTTAGGATAATTTTTGCTTTGGTAATTAGAAAATCTTTTATATGCGTAAGTTTGCCAAAACCATACGTTAGTATCTACAAAGAAAATATCGCTTTTCTTTGGAGTATCTTTTCTAATGTCTATCACATCAGCTTGAATGTTGAGATTAATCGCCATAGCTCAAAAACTTGCAGCCATATCTGTAATTACTACATCCACAGCAGTTCGATATTTTTCATCAGAGTAATACCGTTTGGCCTTAGTCATTACATATTCTAGAACATCCCATCCATCATCATTGAGAGCAATAAATTCCATCAGTTGATTCACTTTTTCTGGGGAAATGTCTTCCAACAATTGACCAAATGCAAAGTTCATAAATGGAGAAGCAAAAACTTTCACCCCCGTAAAATCTAATTCTACTGGTTCGCCACGGAGTAAGCAGGGATGAATAATTTCATAGAGTTTTTGACCAGGCTCCTCAGTAGTGGCTAATTCGCCCACCATATCGTAAATTTTGTGTATCATATCCGTATCTCCTCCTTTGTAGAATATTCGCCTCTTGTATTCAGAAACTACAGCTTCGCCATGTAAACTATCAGAATCTAAAACGTAGTATTTCTCGTCACATTGAAAAGTTATATTAATTAGCGTTCCAGAGGAATTATATCATGTCCGGTTGAACAGTTATCATATCTGTTGAGGCTGGTAATGGGTAATTGGTAATTGGGAAAAGGCAATATAATGATCAACTATATTGTAGCTTATCTTGGCGTATGCGTCATTAATAATTACTGTCTGAGAAACTTCTATTATTGCTGAAATCCTATATCTTAGTATACAGCAGCTTTAATTATTGCATTCTCTCCGCGTCTGTGCGCCTCTGGGTGCATAAAAAAGAATGTAACTTTATCTAATTCCATTTCCGTAAATTTTTATGAACCACTGCTAAATACCACATATAGTCATCAATTTTGTACTCGTCCGCAGCTTTCAGAATATATTCCCGTGCTAAGTCTAAATTATTCTCAGCTTCATAATATAAACCCAAATAGAGATGACTGTAAAACTTACCCTTTAATCCTGATAATTTTCCCACATTCAAAACATCATCTTTGGAACAATTACCAGCAAAAAAATCATATATAACTCCCATAATTTTCCGAGAATCATTTTTCACAGGTAATAGAGAATTACGTGCTTCCGTAACTCCAGATAATCTAGCCATACAAAGATAGCGCCAAACCGTTTCCTCCACGTCTTGAGAATTGACAGTTAAATCAACTTCAAACTGTTTAGCACCCTGAGAAAATTGTTCAGCATAATAATAAGATAAACCCCGTTGCCAAAGATAAGGAGTAATGTGAAAATCTAAATTTTCCGCAGTATCAAAATCTTGAATTGATTCCTGAATTTTCCCTAACTTAAAATAGACCATACCTCGACGAATATAACCATGAGGATTATTTGGCTGACGATTAATAGTATGATTCCATTCCTTCAGTTCACTTTGTAAAGAATTAATAAAAAACATATTAATAAGTAATTTTCTGTCTCTGTGTTCTCTGTGTTCTGGCGTGGTTCGTTAAAAAAATTAACTCTACCCTGCGGTACTAGCTTATAATACACTTTGTACTTGCATACTCAAAGGGGAATAGATGACAATTAAGAGATTGTTGTTAATAGTGCTAACGCTGTTAGCTGTCATGTTGTCAGGTTTATCTTTATTAAGTAGCTGGCAAAAACCTCAATTCCAAAGTCGTCTAGAATTGTACCAGACTAACATAGTTTTACGGGCCCAGGCATGGCAACCAGAAGATAGTAGCGATCATAGCATTCAAACAATTCAGGAATCTATTATTGGCGAAAATCCCTTAGCAAGCGCAACCAAGCAATACCAGGAAGCTAGTGAATCTATCAAAACCAGTTTACAGGCAACTAAAAATAAGTTAACGGAACTCCAATTTTTAGTAACTACTTCTATTTCCGCAGAAGAGAAAAGTTTACAAAACTTAATTCAGGAACAGGAGACGTTATTAGCGGAAGTAGACTTAGGACTGGGAATTTTGCAAGCACAGGAACAAGAAACAGATAAAGCTATCAAAACCTGGAGTAATCTACAGCAATACTCAGATATTAACCCCAAATACAAAGAAACTGCCGAAACATTAACCGGAATGTGGAGTAAACCCCCGCGTTTATTCCCCAAAGCTGAAAAACTGATTCAACAAAACCTAAATGGTTGGTTTCGGGATACAGCCTTAGTGCAATTATATAGACTTCAACAACGTCAAGAAGCGTTATCAGCTTTAGAAATTGCCCAACAAGAAGCCGCAACCCAAGCGGTGTTCAAATTAGGGATAATTGCGACTATTCCCAGCTTAACAGCCTTAATAGGGACAATTCTGCTCATTTTCCTATTAACTCAACGCTTACTCAAAGGTCGAGAATCCCTATTAGCTAGAAATGGTGATTTACTTTGGTCAACTCCTTGGAATTGGGAAATAATTATTCAGGTTTTTGTCCTTGGTTTCTTTTTAATGGGGCAATTATTTATACCAGAATTATTATCTATTTTGCCTATTCCCCGTGGTACAGGTAATGTAAGAGTTGCAGCTTTGACAGTTTTAGTCAGTTATATGTTAGTTGCTTTAGGTTGTTTGTCAGTGCTGTATTTTTCTATAAAGCGTTTTTTCCCCCTTCCCCCCCACTGGTTTCGCTTTAATTTCTTTAGTAATTGGTTTTGGTGGGGAATAGGTGGATATTGTGCAGCTTTACCTATTGTCGTCATAGTATCATTAATTAACCAAAAATTATGGCAAGGACAGGGGGGAAGTAACCCACTATTACAAATGGCGCTAGAAAGTCGAGATTATACGGCATTGGGGATATTTTTCTTTACCGCAGCCATAGCAGCACCGATTTTTGAAGAATTTCTATTTCGCGGTTTTTTATTACCATCTCTGACGCGCTATACTTCCGTATGGGGGGCAATTTTCACCAGCGCACTGTTATTTGCTGCTGCTCACCTCAGTTTATCAGAAATACTACCGTTGACAGCATTGGGAATAGTATTAGGAGTAGTTTACACGAGAACACGCAACTTATTAGCCTCCATGTTCCTCCATAGTCTTTGGAATAGCGGCACATTAATCAGTTTGTTTATTCTAGGTAGTAACAACTAAGGATTTTATCAGATATTAGGTAAATACAATACATAATTATACAATATCTGGTTGAACACTTATCATATCTGTTGAGGCTGGTAATGGGTAATTGGTAATTGGGCTGACATGATATTACTTAGTAGCTATTACCTAAGTAGGTGAACGGAAAAAACCGACATAAGTAACGAAAAGTAAAGTTGCCCAAAACCTGTTC
>NZ_KE384619.1:4856-8131 GCF_000426905.1 Dolichospermum circinale AWQC131C | reverse complement strand
ATTACCTATTACCTATTACCTATTACCTATTACCTATTACCTATTACCTGTTCCCTGTTCCCTGTTCCCTGTTACCTATTACCTGTTCCCTGAAGTAGCAACTTGAATTATCTGTTTATTTAGTCAAGCGTCTGCAAGGTCAACTCAGCAGGGGAAAGTACATCAGCTTCCAATAGAGCCATCATATCTCCTAATTGGGGATTACCACGAGTTGAGCCAGTCAATCCTTTAGCAATAATTAAACCACAATGACCCTGAGTATTTTGACATTGCTGATGCCATTTTCTCTTAGCTTCTATATGCACTGGGTCATCATCTAAAAATTGCCCAAACAAAAATAATTCATGATTGCGTGTTTGCAATAAACCCAAGTCATAGAGATTATCATCTATCGGATCAGTAACAGTATGGAAACAAATTGCGTTTAGTCCTCCAGCCTCTTGAATATTTTTAATAATCCCCTTAGCTTTAGGACGAGAGGTTTGAATCACAATCACAGGTAAACCATCCCCCATAGGCTCAAATTCACCCCCTGCTTGGTGGTTAGCAGCTTGACGTAGGTGATCTAATGTTTTCCAAGATAACACACCCAGACTCATGAACGCATCTTCTGGAATCAAATCGTCTCTTAGGGCTTCAAATATAGAATCATCTTCATCATCTTCTTCATCTTCATCCAAACCAGCCATTTCTTCTAGTTCTGCTGTCAATTCTGGCATTGTAGAAACAGCGACATTTAAGGATTTACGATTTTCATCGCTTTTTGGTAAGGAAATTCGATAACGTTGGCCCAGAGTGAGACCATCTTCCTGGGATAATTGACGACGGTAATCACGCAGAAACCGCAGTAAACTTTCTAAAGCGACAAAAGTTAGTAGTGCTTCTTCTTCATATAAAACCGAACGTAGCCCTTCTAGGGGGTGAATATTACCGAAAGTAGGTTCAATTTCTGAATCAGGCATATCTGCCAAATCACCTATATCATCATCGTCGCTATCGTCTACAGAATCAAAGGTGAGAAATAAACAATCTTGTTTGAGGAAAGCTGCTTCTAAATTTCGATTTGTTTCATCATCATCGGCTATAACAGCAGCCCGAAACCGCTTCAGGGAATCTTCAGAACGATAAAACAAAATTCCATACTCAATTCCTAACATTCCCATGACGGAGGCATAGAGTTTGTCTACATCCCATTGATTGATTTCTATTGATAAAATTTGCTGTTCTTCTAAAAAGTTCCAAGGGGCAGCTTGCCAGACTTCTAAGGCTTTATCATGGAGGAGTTTGGCGTATTTGGGTGGTAAATCGGGAGTTTCTCCGTCAACGATTTCCGCAAAAGAGCGAAAAAGTTCATCAATTATTGGTAATTCTGGTAGGTAGTCAATAGCAATATCTAAATCTTGCAATACTCCCCGCAAGTAAAATTGAATTTCTCGATCGCGGACAACGATTCTTTGGGGTCTAGCGGGCTTGGCCGGACTTTGTGGATGTTCTATTGCCCGCATTAAAGTCCGCACAATGGCTTCAGGTCCCAGACTGGGATCTACCATGTCCATGCCTCTAACTATACCTTCGGAGGCATCCACCCAGAGAATACATTCTCCTTTGGCCTCTGGGTCGGCTGGGCTGTGTGGTGATGACAATGGACGGCGATCGCCCTCCCATACAGAAGGAATCTGGGTTAATTTCTGCAACCGGCGACTGGTAGAGCGATTAAAACTTGTCATAAAGTAAATGAATCAGAACAAAGCGATGAGAAGAGCGACTTTTGGGAATGGTTAATCATTAAACATACCTATTCCTTCAATTCTAGAATAAAAATTCTGGGTTGCTCAAAAACAGGCAACGGGGAAGAGGGCAGGAATAATTGATCATCTTCTACCCATGTTCTCATGTTCCCATCTTCTGATGCTGTTTTCCCATCCTAATGTCGCTAAAATGAATACAAAAACATCCATAGCACCCCAGAGGTACTAAAACCCCTGCTGGAGTATTGATCAAATCAGTTCAGGAGTTAATCATCCATGACACAAGCAACTCAAACTCAACAACGCTCAATTCTGTTATCTGAAACTGCATTGCGTCAAGTTAAGTCTCTTCAAGACAAACAAGGAAAAGATTTATGTCTACGGGTGGGAGTTAGACAAGGTGGTTGTTCGGGAATGTCTTATATGATGGATTTTGAGGATATCAGCAAGATTACCCCCGATGATGAGGTGTTTGATTATGATGGCTTCAAAATTATCAGCGATCGCAAAAGTTTACTTTACCTTTATGGTCTCATGCTCGATTATAGCGATGCCATGATTGGTGGTGGTTTCCAATTCACTAACCCCAACGCTGTCCAAACTTGCGGTTGCGGTAAATCTTTCGGTGTGTAATATTTAGACAGGTTTGTCGGTTATTGGTTGCTAATCACAACTGACAACTGACAACCGACAATTGACAACTGACAACTGACAACTGACAACTGACAACCGACAATTGACAACTGACAACTAACAAATGACTAATACAATTGATTCCCTATTTGATACAGGTTTAGAACGGTATAAAGCTGGAGAATCTGTAGAATCTCTAATTCCTGTATTTAAAGAGGTATGCGATCGCTCTCCTAAAGCTAGTTCAGCTTGGATTTGTCTAGCTTGGTTATATCTCCTTGATAACAAGGGTTCACTGGCTTTTAAAGCCGCCAATAAAGCGGTGAAACTTAATCCCCAAGACCCACAAGCAAGAATTAATCTCGCTTTAGCTATGCTGGAAACAGGTCAAAAAGGTTTGCGTGAACACATTGAGTTTGCAAAACAGTTGATATTTGTCAATGAAGAATGGCAAGAAGAAGTTAAAAATAGTATTGAAGATGGTTTCACAAGAAAACCTGATTGGCAAAATTTAGCCAAGGTCAAAAAATGGATATTTGAGGACAATTAACTCTTTACTAATCACTAATCACCAATCACCAATCACTAATCACTAATTACCAATAAAAATGAAAGACAAATTATTAAACTGGCTTAACTTCATCCTTGTTGCTGATGTTTTCCTTGTGATTTTAGGTTTCGCGTGGCTTGTTATTGCTGTGATTGGTGATGCTTCGGGAATCAACCTTGGTTTGGATTTATGGCATAAACTGTGGATACCATTATTTAACCCTGCTATTGGTATCCTCATGGGTGGGGCTTTGCTGAGTGGTATTATTAGCTGGGTTTCTAAAAAATTGACAAAAAATGACTTGTCCTAAGATAATTTTAATTTGTATTAAAAAATGAGTGAAT
>NZ_KE384619.1:0-4698 GCF_000426905.1 Dolichospermum circinale AWQC131C | reverse complement strand
CACCTGTCACCTGTCACCTGTCACCTGTCACCTGTCACCTGTCACCTGTCACCTGTTCCCTGTTCCCTGTTCCCTTACTTAAGAATCTGTGTTAATGCTGGTTGTAAGTTAGGATATTGATACTGAAAACCTGATGCTAAAGTCCGTTGGGGTAAGACTTGCTGCCCTTCTAATACCACTTTTGCCCCATCTCCTAACATCGCTTCTAAAGCAAAACCTGGCACAGGTAACCAAGAAGGACGATTCATCACTTGACCCATAGTTGTGCTTAATTCTGTCATCCTGACGGGATGGGGAGCAGTAGCATTATATACTCCGTTCATTGTGGGTTGGGTTAAAGCTTGGATAATTAAACTGACAATATCATCTAAATGAATCCAGGAAAACCACTGACGACCACTACCAATGGGTCCACCGGCAAAGAGTTTAAAAGGGGTAATCATTTTCCCTAAAGCACCACCATTCCCTAAAACAATGCCTAAACGCAAAATTACTAAACGGACACCAATATCTTTAACTTTCTCAGCCTCTTTTTCCCATTCTTTGCACACTTGGGAGAGAAAATCTTGACCAGGGGGACTATTTTCATCAAAGGTTGCTGTTTCGCTAGTTCCGTAGTAACCAATAGCAGAAGCATTAACTAATACAGTTGGTCGAGGATTCATTTTAGTTATGGCTGCGACAATTTTCTCTGTACTCAGTTTGCGACTGTTGAGAAGTTCCTGTTTCCGTTCTGGTGTCCACCGTTCTTCTGCAATGGGTTCTCCTGCTAAATTCACTACTCCATCACAACCTACTAGAGTATCTTGCCACGGACCTGATACGGTGGGGGTATAGGCAATAATTTCTAAATTAGGAAAAGCTGAAGCCGGAAAGACCTTTTGGGCAGATGTGACATTCCGTGTTAATACAATTATTTTATGACCTTCTGTGTATAGTCTTTCTACTAGCCGACTACCCACAAATCCTGTTGCACCACTAATCGCTATTTTCATTTTACCTGTTTTTGATGAGAAATTACGCTGAAAACCTGGGAATTGAAGCCTCTAGAAAAGTTTGAGAATTTTGGTATTTTTTAATTTAACGTCAATTGTGACTAGGCCATGGTGGCTATTGGTTTAGAGCCAACCTCCTTAAAAAAATTGAATTTGTGACAACACTGACAGAACTAAAGGCCATCAGCGCCGCTGCACTGGAAGGACTGAGATTAAAACCCCAGCTAGGTAATAGTACACCAGCAGCTAAGGGAATACCTATTGTATTATAAGCAAAAGCCCAAAATAAATTTTGGCGAATAGTATTAAAAGTCGCTCGACTGAGGTGAATGGCTTTGACAACATCGGTCAGGGAATTTCGCATTAAGATAATTTCGGCGGTTTCCATGGCGACATCTGTGCCAGAATGTAAAGCGATGCCTACATCTGCCTGTGATAAAGCTGGAGCGTCATTAATACCGTCTCCGACCATAGCGACCAATGATTTGCTTTTCCCAGACTGAAGAGATTGAATCATGGCAGCTTTTTGGGCGGGAGGGATACCTGCTATGATATCGGTGTTGTTTATTCCTAGTTGTTTAGCGATCGCTGTGGCCGCTTCTATTCTATCACCACTAAGCAACATGACGCGCAAACCCATCTGATGTAATTTATCTACTGCGATTTGAGCATCTGGTCTGAGGGTATCACTGACGGCAATTAATCCGGTTAAAATGCCATCTACAGCCACACCTATGACAGTTTTTCCCGCTTTGGCTAATTTATTTCCCTGTTCTTGTGCTGTTTCGTTAATATCAATTTGGTGATAATTAAACCATTGCCAATTACCTAAAAGCACATTTTTACCCTTCACGACAGCGGATACACCCATACCAGGTTCAGTATGGAAGTCTACAGCATTGGGAATGGTTAAATATTGGCGTTTAGCTTCTTCTTGGATGGCTATAGCCAGGGGATGATAAGTGCCGCTTTCTACCGCTGCTGCTAGTTGAATTAATGATAGTTCTAAAGCTGATTCGGTAATGGATATACAATCTGTCACCGTGGGTTTACCTGTGGTGAGAGTTCCGGTTTTATCAAAAACTATAGTGTCTAATTTGTGAACTTTTTCTAAAACATCACCACCTTTAATTAATAATCCCCTTTCAGCACCTATACCAGTACCCACCAGAATAGCTGTGGGGGTAGCTAGTCCTAAAGCACAGGGACAAGCAACTACCATGACAGCGATCGCTAATTTTAAACTAATCAATAGTGAATAATACTCAGTATGGGGGACTAAATGCTGGGGATGATGTCCCATATTGTGAGCCATTTCCATTGTCCCAGATATGGTAATATCTGGCCATAAGTGAGTTCCCCACAAATACCAAAATCCAAAGGTGAGAAAAGCCGCTGTTAAAACACCGTAGGTAAAATAACCAGCCACCGTATCCGCTAATTTCTGTACTGGGGCTTTACGAGTTTGGGCGGCTTCTACTAAAGCCACGATTTGGGCTAGAGTAGTATCATCACCTGTGCGGGTGGCTTGAATAGCGATCGCTCCTGACTGATTTAAAGTTCCCCCAGTGACAATATCTCCTGGTTGTTTAATTACGGGTACTGATTCCCCGGTTAACATTGATTCATCTATGGTAGTTTGTCCAAAACGAACTTCACCATCAACGGGAATTTTATCACCTGGTAGCACCTGTAACCATTCACCTACCCGCACCTGTTCTGCCGGAATTTCGATTATATTTGCACCAGCAATTAATTTTTCTGGTTCTGGGTTAATAATTAACCGGGCTGTTTGCGGAGAAAGGGCTAATAATTGGCGAAATGCTTTAGCCGCGCGGAGTCTAGCCTGTTTTTCTAAGGTTCTCCCCAACAGAATAAAACCTAGCATCATTACTGGTTCATCAAAGAAGCATTCCCAACCCATTTGGGGAAACAATAGCGCTACTAAACTGGCAATATAAGCTGTAAGGGTTCCCAAACTAATGAGAGTATTCATATTTGGCGCACCCCGTCGCCAACCTAACCAACCTTCGACTAAAATTGGTCTACCAGGGATAATAATTGCTATGGTAGCTAGTCCACAATGAAACCAGATGTTATTTAAAATAGGGAAAATTGCACCAATATTACCAAAATGGCCAATTCCTGATAAAAATAGTAACAAGCCAGCGACTACTAACTGTCTAATTATAGACTGCATTTCTTGGCGCTGTCTTGAGGCGGGGTTGGGGGAAACAGCAGATTGATCACCAGCACTTTTAGCTGTACGTAGTTGACTGGGAAATCCTGTGGCTGTTAACCTCTGAATTAGTGTATCTGCATCTACAGCACCGGGTTCTATTTCTACTACTGCGACCTCCGTTGTTAAGTTCACACAGACGCTTTTAACCCCTAGATGCTGAATAAGCTGTTTTTCTACTGCATTAACGCATCCACCACACTTCATCCCCCCAACGTCTAAAATAATTTTCTCGCTAGTGAGTATTTTTTGGGAGGGAGTAGATTCCGGGAACTGGTTTTTTTGATTTAGTTGCATGATAGGTTTTTACATTCACTCTTCTTAGTTGGACACTTGACAACCAGTGTCTCTACCTTGAGATTAGGCGAAAATCTGCACTTTAGGCGAGGGAAAAAATATTAAGTTTCTTTAGATCCTAACTTCTCAACAAGATCCACTTGTAAATCCCCAAAATATCTTCATCCCAAACATCATAGTTTTGTCCTGGTAGTGTAAATTATAGCCGTTAACTGTAATGGCAACATCAAAATCAGGCTTTTCCAAAAAAAACTTATTTCCCAATCTGATACTACGCTAAAATATCCAGTACTCATGATTAGCAGGATGAGTAAGTGCTTATGTTTATATTTGAGAACTTGCATATCAATTTACTTGATAAAAAATCCTAGAACCAGGCTTGTTTATTCACAAAGTAGGTATTCATAAATTCTTCCGGGGGTTTATTTAAGTAAATCATAGCTTCAACCAAACCAACCAATTGCATTATTATTAATGTAAATCCATAGGTGAGAGAGCCACCAACAACGGAAATTGCTAACATGATAAAACCTTCCGATGTGTAACCAAGAATAAATTTATGTAAACCAAAACCACCGAAAACAATTCCTGCATAACCTGCTAACAGTTGTTTGGTAGCATAGGAGGGGTTAATATTAGTCATGGCTATTCTCCTTGATGTCTAAATTATAAAATTTACGGAATTGATCATTGATCATTAGATAATTACTTTTTTGAACATGACTCCTGTATGATTCAAATAATCATAAAATATAGCAAATTTGGCAAAAAATGTTGTCTATCATATCACATTCATGGCGGGTAATGATTACCCCAAAAAAGTCATTGCTACGACAATATAGATTGTTCTACCTATCTGTTTTTATCAAATCCGGATTATTTTTGAACCAGCAGTTAAGAAGTTACACAAAACTCTCCCAATTTGTTATAGATATAGTTTTATACTATAATTGGGTTAGGGGTTCTGGAACTCAAAAGCAGTGCTGTTAGAGTAGTTTCGAGGTAAATAATGAAAACCCCCTGGTTTATAAAGGGGGACTTTCTTGGGGTAAAAATGTGATGAAAATTAAGGGATAGCACTTTGAAAACATCCTCTAATAAGGATCTAAATCAAATCTTCCCCGCTTGACACTTCTGAGATAATAACCTCGTGAGGGTAATTTATTT
>NZ_KE384618.1:7571-50046 GCF_000426905.1 Dolichospermum circinale AWQC131C | reverse complement strand
AGATGAAATCATCCGTGATTATTGTGTATCTTAATGTCTCATTCTTAAGTTAAATGACTATAGCTTCCGTTTGAGTTTTACCTCTTCCCATGACCCTTAACCATAGTGTATCCTCTGTTATGGGTAATTGGTTAATAGCAACAATGGCGGTTTTCTGATATTTGGGTAAAAAATAAACTCCTGTTTCCCATTTCTCCTTTGTTTGCGCTCCAAAACCTGCGAGGATTCTTTCAGAACAAGTTGGTGTTAAAATCCATAGAAGGGGTAATTCTTGTTCAGAAATAGAACGTTTTTCTCGTTTCGCTTCTCGCAATAAATCACCTTGTACACTATACAATTTTAACAAACAAGTTCTAATTTCTACTTCATTAGGTGCATTGCGGTAAGGTTCAAATAAACAGCTTGTAACTGCCATTTTTCCTAATAATCCTAATTCGGAATTTGTAGATGTTGTAGTCGGAACAAACCAAACATCTATTTCTTGAACTTCGCTTTTTACATCTTTACTGGTTTCTACCTTACCTAGAGGTTTCAATAGTTCTTCTAGATATTCTTTGGCCAGTTGGTCGTGGACTTGTCGTGTCATGAATTTCCTAGTATAGCCGTAATTTCTAATTTCCAGGGCTTGTTTTTGAATTAGGAATTGTACAGTAAGTGCCAAAACAACATACACTTTTTGTGAATTAACCTCACAAAAGGAGTTGGCCATGAATAAGTTTTTATTCGTAAGCGATTTAGATCATACCTTAGTAGGCGATGATCAGGCATTGTTGGTATTGAGCGATCGCTTGCAACAGCATCGTCAACAATATGGTACAAAGATAGTCTACTCTACAGGGCGATCGCCTGTGCTTTATCGAGAACTCCAACAGGAAAAAAATCTCTTTTCCCCAGATGCTCTAGTTCTGTGTGTTGGTACGGAAATATATTTGCATGGTAGCAACCATCCTGACACAGAATGGGCAGATATTCTCTCTCAAGGTTGGCATCGGGAAAAGATTTTATCCATTACTGAGCAATTCCCGGAATTAGTGTTACAGCCGGATACAGAACAACGTCCTTTTAAAGTCAGTTTTTTCCTAAAAGCCGAATTATCGGGCATTTTACCACAACTTGAGACAGAATTGCAAAAATCCCAACTAAATATAAAATTAATTTATAGTAGTGAAATAGACCTTGACATTTTACCCCATACCAGCGATAAAGGTCAAGCAATGCAGTTCCTCCGTCAGAAGTGGAAATTTGCAGCCGAGCAGACTGTTGTTTGTGGTGATTCAGGTAATGATATTGCTTTGTTCGCTGTTGGTAGGGAACGGGGAATCATTGTTGGTAATGCTCGTGAGGAGTTACTGCAATGGTATCATCAGCATCCCGCTGACTATCGTTACCTGGCACAAAATCGTTGTGCTGCTGGGATTATGGAAGGTTTAAAATATTTTGGTTTCCTAGAATGATTAGCTATCTTAAAGGTATCGTCGCTGGTGTCCAAGCCATTACCCCTAATCGTGTTATCTTGACCTTAGAGGTAAATGGCATGGGTTACGATTTGCAAATTCCTCAACGTCTGGCCAACCAGTTAACATCTACTGGAGATGTGGTACAAATTTTTACCCATTACCAGATCCGGGAAGAAGTACCTATGCTCTACGGTTTTTCTTCTCCCTCGGAACGGGATTTATTTCGTCATTTACTCAGTGTCAGTGGTATTGGTGCGGCCTTGGCCATCGCACTTTTGGATACAATGGAATTACCAGAGTTAGTTCAAGCTATTATCGCTGCTAATATCCAAATCTTAATTCAAGCTCCTGGTATAGGCAAAAAGACCGCTGAACGCATCTGTTTAGAACTCAAGAGTAAATTAATCGAATGGCGCAAATCAGCGGGCTTCTTCGTCGCTACGGGCGGACCTGCACCAGGAATTTTAGAAGAAGTGCAAATGACTCTCTTTGCTTTGGGGTATACTGCTCATGAAGTTAGTAATGCTTTGCACGTTGTTAGTGAAGATGTTGGTTTACCCAAAAACGCCTATGTAGAGGATTGGATTAGACAAGCGATCGCTTATTTGAGCAGCAATGATATGATTTTACAGTAGATTACAGGATTAGGAGGTACAAATGTTCATAGTAAAACTCTGATTGTGTCTGCATCCTACCAGCTTATATGTACCTCAATCATAATGCAATCATATTTAACCTAACCTAATTACGCCCTCTGCAATATATTTATAGGAGGAAAGAATGTACGACAGCGATAAACGTAAACTATTATCAGCCTTGTGTCACGGAGCAATTTTTTTTAGCACTACAATTGTCTCCGTTGGTTTACCCATAGCTATATTATTTGTATCAGATGATCCTGTCGTCAAAGAGAACGCGAAGGAATCTATCAACTTCCATTTTAACGTTTGGTTCTATGGAGCAATTCTCGCAGCTTTGTTTTTTTTAACCGGTTGGTTGGTTTTAACCCTAATCATCCTCTTACCACTAGCCGGTTTAGGGTATATATTACACTGGGGATTAACCATTTGGGCGCTAATTGCTGTTTTCCGTAATCCTGAACAACCCTACCGTTATCCGTTTATTTTCCGGGTTTTTTAAAAGATAGTATTTCCCTGCTGCTGTCACCTCCGGGAATAGGCAATTAACCGCAACAGACCAAGAAATGATATAAAATCATTGAGAATATTGGATTTTTTTAAGATTGTTTTTTGCAAATAGGTTATTAGCAAATGTCCATCAAGTTGTAAAATATAAAATTGCCCCACAGCTTCATCAACAGCAGGGCAAAAGACAGTTAAAGCACTGCTTGTAGTTTGTCTGAATAAAGCCAGCTAAAAACCTGCTTCTGTGACGCTTTATTCTGTGTCCATCGTATTGTTTTCTCTGCACAAAATTTATGTTTCCTATCCACCGTCCCCGTCGTCTGCGTAGCCATACCCAATTACGTCGTATGGTACGTGAAACCGTTTTAACTACTAGCGATTTGATTTATCCATTGTTTGCTGTACCAGGGGAAAGTATAGCCAAAGAAGTCAAATCTATGCCCGGTGTTTATCAACTTTCCGTAGATAAAATTGTTGAGGAAGCTAAAGAAGTTTATGATTTAGGCATTCCCGCAATTATCCTATTTGGAATTCCTGAAGATAAAGATATAGATGCTACCGGCGCGTGGCACGATTGTGGTATTGTCCAAAAAGCAGCAACCGCAGTTAAAAATGCTGTTCCTGATTTAATTGTCATGGCTGATACTTGTTTGTGTGAGTATACAAGTCATGGCCATTGTGGTTATTTACAAGTTGGGGATTTAACAGGTAGAGTATTAAATGATCCAACTTTGGAATTATTAAAGAAAACCGCAGTTTCCCAAGCTCAAGCTGGTGCAGATATTATCGCACCTTCGGGAATGATGGATGGTTTTGTGCAAGCAATTCGCGCGGGTTTGGATGCAGCGGGCTTTGAAAATATCCCTATTATGTCTTATGCTGCTAAATATGCTTCAGCTTATTATGGACCATTTAGAGATGCGGCAGACTCAACACCACAATTTGGAGATAGACGCACTTACCAAATGGACCCCGGTAACGCTAGGGAAGCCCTGAAAGAGATTGAATTGGATATCGCTGAAGGTGCGGATATGCTGATGGTTAAACCAGCATTGGCATATATGGATATTATCTGGCGCGTTAAGGAAGCTAGTAATTTACCTGTAGCGGCTTACAATGTATCTGGTGAGTATGCAATGGTGAAAGCAGCGGCTTTAAATGGTTGGATTGATGAGCAGCGTGTTGTTATGGAAACTTTGACCGGGTTTAAACGGGCTGGTGCTGATTTAATTTTAACTTATCACGCCAAGGATGCGGCTCGGTGGTTGTAAGTTAAGATATTATCTCACGCAGAGGCGCAGAGGCGCGGATAGCGTTTTTGTGTTTGGGCGTGAGATTTTTTTTGTGGTTTTTGTTGAGCTTATGGAAATTAAGACGGGTGGGATTTTTGTATAAGTACCGAAAGTTCTGAAAACATCCTTTAAGATAGTTGACTAAAATTATTGACTATTTGTGCAATAATATTGACACATACACTATTAAAATAGGCTATAGAGTTTGTGACTTTGACAAAAATTAGCCCCGGACAACCACTGACTGATATACAGAAAAATGGCTTACAGTTGGTATCCCTGTTGACCGGGGGTAAGCGTGATGTTGTTTTAGCTATTGATGTTACGGAAAGTGTTGGTTTTAATGATCAAGGCCGGATTCGTTTACGTCAAATAGTTACAGACAGTCTGAAAACTGGTGATTATGTTTATGTTGTTCCCTTCGCTCAAAATTTGGTTTTTGATGATGTTATATCTGTAGAAAATCCTTTGGGAACACCTATATATTTTGGGCAGAAAAATGCAGAAAATATTGATAAAGTATTAGCCAAAATACCTTTTAGTTACGACCCTAACCGCTATGGTACAGATATTCAAAAAGCAGAATTAACTATTTATCAAGGTATCGCACAAATTAATCAAAATCGAGTTTCTAAAAATCAATTAATTAAACCCCAGTCCGTTGTTTGGATTACTGACGCACCTTTGTTTACTCAACCGGGAATTAATTCTCAGATTTGGACAGAAACCCATGCTGATAGTCCCTTGAGAATAGCAACATCACCAGAAAGCCAAGAAAGACAAAAATGGATTGAGACTTTACCTTTAAAACAGCGATCGCTCACCATTGTAACACAATCCAGTAAAGATTATCAACTATCTGTAGTAGACATTAACCCGACAATTCAAGAATTTTGTACACCAGCCCCCGGAGGTCAAGAAACCTGTTTAGTTAATTCGTATTTACTCAAACAGCTATGGTTTCCCAGTTTAATTTTATTATTATTAATAGCTGCTGGTGTTTGGAGTCTATGCAAATTTGCTAGATTACAAAAAAAATGGAAATTGCGAATCACCTTTGAAGATAATACAGAAGATGAAGAAAAATTATGTATACTACCAAATAAGAAAAAAATCGCCATAGGTGAAGATGATCCTAGCTGTAAGGATTCCATTGACTGTCCAGGGGGAGAAATTAGAGGCTATTTACAACGTCAAGGAGAAAAACTTTATTTAGTCCCAACACCAGAGGGAAACATTCAACTAAACAACAAAAAAGTGATATCAAAGACTCTCATAACCAATTCTAGATTTACGCTAAATTGTCCAGATTCACGCCGGCGTGATTATCAAATAAATGTTAAAATTGAAAAATAGTATTCAGGGGAAAAACTATGACTCAAGCATCTGCAAAAGAAACCCAATCTAGAGGCATTAATCGCACAATTTGTATCGGTTTAGGGGGAACTGGGAGAGATGTATTAATGCGAATTAGACGGTTAATTGTTGACCGTTATGGAGACCTAAATAAGTTACCAATTGTCAGTTTTGTTCACATTGACACAGATAAAGCAGCCACCCAGGTCACAGGGATTAGAACAGGGAGTACCTATCATGGTGTGGATTTAAGTTTTAAAGAAGCTGAAAAAGTCAGTGCTACCATGTCATCAAGAGATGTCACCAGGTTTGTAGAAGAATTAGAACGGAGTTCAGAATATAGTAATTATGGACCTTATGAGCATATTCGGAGATGGTTTCCTCCGCAATTATTACAAAATATCCCAGCAGTAGAAGAAGGTGCAAAAGGGATTAGACCTGTGGGAAGATTGGCTTTTTTCCACAACTACCGAAAAATTCAAGCAGCCATTGAATCCGCAGAAAAACGCACGAAAGGACATGAATCTTTATTACTACAATCAGGTTTAATCATAGAACCGGGACTAAATATTTTTGTTGTTGGTTCTCTTTGCGGTGGTACAGGAAGCGGAATGTTTTTAGATGTTGGCTATACCCTAAAAAATCTTTATGGTGAAGACGGCGCTCAAATTTTAGGTTATTTAGTAATTAGTCCAGAATTATATGGTAATACAACTAGCATGATTGCTAATACTTATGCTGCATTACAAGAACTGAATTATTATAGTTCTCCTGGGACAAAATTTGAAGCACTTTATGATACTCAAAATGTAGTTTCTGTAATAGAAAAGCGTCCACCATTTAACTACACTTATTTAATAAGTAATGAAGCAACAGCAGAATATTCAATACTTACACAAGGTAAACTATGTAATGTAATTGCCCATAAGATTGCTTTGGAATTTTCTGGTGAATTAGCCGCCTCTGTGAAAAGAAATAGAGATAATTTACAAGAACATATAACCAAGTATGATGATCATCCACGTCGTAATAGCCAAAACTACCTAACATTTGGACTGTCAGCAATTTATTTTCCTCGTGATACTATTATCGAAATTGCTTTAACAAAGGTAGGTTTAGAGTTAGTCAGGTTTTGGTTAAATGGTAAAGGTCAAAGTCCAGATCCTATTAACTTACTTGAGCAATTTTTGATTCAACATAATTGGCATAATGACTTAGGAAAACGAGATGGTTTAACTAATAAATTAGCAGAGTCTGTAGAAGAATCCAATAAGACCTTTAGTAATAGTCTTAAAACTTGGCAAAATAAATTATCCCGGTTAATTGCTGAATGTAAAAACAAGGATGACCGCACTAATATCCGTCAGCAATTAGCAACAGAATTTTATAAGCAATTTCGCACAGTGCAACCAGGAGAAACAGAAAGTATTCGCGGTTATTGGTTGACGAAATTAATACAAGCTACTCCTAAGATTACCAAAGAACTTAATGGGAATATTGATGATTATGTGATGCAATTACTCGCACCAGTAGATTCTAATTTCTCTATTAAAAATACACACAATTGGTTAGATTCTCTGCGACACGAATTACATAAATATCAACGAGATTTACAAGAATCAATTACTGATTTTGGAGGCATGAAGCGCTTAGAAGATGTAGAAAGAAAATGGGATAATGCAGAACAAACAATTGAAGATATGGAAAATAAAATAGGTATTCCCTTTGTTGATTTCAAAAACATTCCATTTCAGGAGGAGTGCAAAAAAGTAATGCAAGAAGTTTACAAAATTATCAAGCATAATTTTGAATTAACTGTATTGCAAGAAACTTTGAAAATGGTCAATCAATTACAAAAGCAAGTTCAAGAAAAAGAAAAGCAAATTGCAGCTTTTAGTAGTTTAGTAGAGGACTTAGAAAGTGCTTATGAAAAAGAGGAAAGAGAATTAAAACAATTAAATTTCGATGAAATGAGTGGAGAAGCGATTTTTGATACTGAAGATATAGAACTCTGCTATCAAACAATGATCCCAGAAAATGATAGTCGTCCCCAATTAATATTAGCAAGTTCAGAAATTACTAAAGAAACCGATAGAGGAGCATCTTTAGGATTTTTCCTGAATATGGAACGCACTACTTATTCTCAGCTAAAAGAAAAAATTGATCTGAAAGTTAATACTTTATTTGCTTTTCGCGGTAGAAATATTGTTACTTCTGTGATTAAACGCTTCATGCAGAAATATTCTTTATCTGCACGTTCAATTCGTTTAAAGCAAATTATCCAGGAATCTCAACCACTTTTACGTTTAGATTTGGAGGATAGGTATTTTGTACCTGATAAGGGTAAAAGTAGTAAATTAATAGGTTACAAGGATACAGAAGAATTAGAAGTGGCACAGTTTGAAAGTTTATTGACACAGGATTTATCTGTACAACAAAGTGACTTACAAGAAATGCAAGCAGATGATGAAATTTTATTTGTGAATGAATACGGTGGGTTTCCTTTGAGATTAATTATTGGTTTGGGAAAAATGAGAAACCCATATTTAAAAGAAAAAAATTCTGGTAAATCTTTTTTGCATAATGATTATCGTATATCCTTTCCTGATATTATGCCACCTAATGCTGGAAAAATGGAAGAAGTGGAAAATATTTTCTATCCTTGTTTAGCATTAGAACTGTTAGTAGAAAATCATGATACTCAAGAATTAGAGTTTCAATATTATGACCATTTTCAGAATAGTTATGATACTGTTTCCTTGAGTGGAATTTGGATAGAATCTTTGGAATATCTAGCTAGTCACCCCAATATGACTGAAGCATTAAAGCAAATTTTGGATAATACAATTTTAGAAATGGAAAATAATCCAACATTGTGGGTAAATATTCATTTACCCAAGTTGCGTCAATTTCCTGATAAGCTGACCAAAATTTCTGAAGATAATCCTAATTCTCTCTATAAGACAAGAGTATATACAGACACAAGGGATAATAACGATAATACAAAGGAGGGCGTTATCAATCGTTTTTTGAAGAAAATGGAGGCGAAATTCGGAAACACAAATTCAATTTTACCAAGAAACAATACAGGAACTCAAAAAGCTATTGTGGGGGAAATAGTTGCTAATTCTTCTGATAATCGTTCAAGACGACGACAGGAATTAGAGCAGCTTAAACAAGATTTAGATGAAGGTTTTATGACTTCAGAAGAATACGAACGAGAAAAACAAAGAATTTTTCTCCAATATCCACTATAGTTTTTTATGGGTAGTTCATATCTACCCAATTCTCACATTTTTTTGCACTACTTATTTCACTACCACAGGTCACTTTTATGCCAGCAATACCACTTTACTTAATTCTCATCACTCTCTTTCTGGTTGTTATTCCATCTGTGATTACTATTGTTATTCGCATATATCTTTACCGCTATTTAATAGATTTGACGAGCAAAGTTCAAAGATTAATCAAAACAGGAATCAGGGGAGTACAACCGAAAATTATCCAAACATTAGAAGCTAGATTTGAACAAGCTAGTAAACAATTAGAACAGGTAAATACAGCAGCATTAATAGATCAAATTTATAGTCAGGAAACAATCAAGGGATTTACCTTTACCTGTGAACAAATAGATTATTTATGTCGTATTTTGCCAAATTTACTGTTAGCTTTTGGGTTACTTGGTACTTTTTTAGGTATCACTATTAATCTATCTACTCTGAGTCAAACGATTAATCAAGCTAATGCTAGTGATGTCAGTAATTTAGTTACTGAGTTAAAGAAACCATTGGAAGGAATGAGTATTGCATTTACTACCAGTTTAACAGGACTATTTTTCAGTGCTTTGGTAACAATAGTCAATTTCATCTTTAATAGTGGACTTGCTAAATATCGCTTAATTAGTTCCTTAGAAGATTATCTAGATAATGTATATTTTCCTAAAGTGCAGGGTGATACCCGTCTTGATAAAATAGTTAATAGAATGGTATCGCAGCAGGATGAATTTTTAACAAATTTTGGTAAAATAGTCCGCGAAGCTGTGGAACAATCTATGGGAAAAGTCGCAAAACAAATTGCTGACGGGAATAAAGAAACTACAGATTTAGCTAGACAGGTTTATGAAAAATTTACAGTTTCTGCTGGAACTATATCTAGTGCTGCTAATGAGTTTAAAAGTTCAATGTCAGCATTAAATACAACATCTCAAATATTTAAACAGTCCGCTGAAACTTTTAATAAAAGTGAGTTTCCTCTCAAATTATCATTAGCTGTTGTAGATTTGAGTAATACACAACAAAAATTTTCTGAGTCAGCTACAAGTTTAGCAGCAACAACGGAAGTAATTAAAACAGTTTTAACGGAGGTTCAGAATTGTAGTCAAAGTTTAATTAAGTTAGCAGAAGAAATCAAAGATACAAATAAAGCTTTGGTTAAAGTGTTAGATTTACATCAAAATAACCAAAATCTTCTTAGTGAAATTATTCCCCAACTTCAACAAGGAGCTAATAGTTACGAAAAAGCAATTAATAAACTGGATGATTTAGATCAAAGAGTGGGAGATAAGTTCAATAATTTTGATCAATTAATCACAGCTATGACTCAGTTATTAGAAAATGTGAAAACATATACAACGGAATTAATTAGCAAAGTTGCAACGGAAACTGAAAATTCTAGTCAAAGCTTAATTAGTTTATCTGAAGAGATAAAAGCTATGAACCAAACTTCAATTCAGGTATTAGAATTACATAAAAATAACCAAAATCTTCTCACTGAAATTATTCCCCAACTTCAACAAGGAGCTAATAGTTATGAAAAAGCAGTTAATAAACTGGATGATTTAGATCAAAGAGTGCGCGATAAAGTTAATAGTTTTGATAAATTAATCACAACTATTGAGCAGTTGTTAGAAAATGTGAAAACATATACAAATAATGTAAATACTACTATTAGTATAGCATCTAACCAAACAGATGCTAATAATCAAAAACTGATGAAATTATTAGAGAATAATAATTCTCAACTAATTGCTGAATATCAAAATGTCAGTAATACCATTATTGAAGGAATTGACAGACAAACTAATATCAACAAGAAGGGTTTTGAGGCTAATATTAAAGGTTTGGAGCTATTAATCAAGAATCTTGGGGAATATCCACAAAAATTTGATGACACAAATAACGATACATGAGGTGCGTTACGCTGACGCTAACACACGCTACTGTTGAAGTTGACTAACAAATTTACAAAAATAAAACATTGCAATTATGGCTCGTCGTTCACGCTACACACAATATAATGAAGACCTAAACGTTTGGCCAGCATTTACTGATTTAATGTCTAATGCGTTTATGATATTGGTTTTATTTTTGTTTTTAACCATCATCATATCACAAATCAATAAATCAGAAATTAATAATATAGATAAAAATGCTCAAAATTCAAAACAGTTGGCTTTAAAAGTAAAACAATTACAGCAGCAAGTAAAATATTTACAAATACAACTAGAGCCTGAAAAAAAAGCAACAGACGCACCACCAATCATAGTTATAAAAGATGAAGGTGCTTATAGATTTGCTTCTGGTAGTGCTGAAATCTCTCAAGAAATGTCGAATTATATCCTGCAAAAAATAGTACCAGAAATAGAGGCTAGAACTAAACAATATGGGATTAATGTAGTAGAAATAATCGGACACACAGACGGACAAGCTAATGGTCAAGTAACTAGTAATTTGGATGTCAATTTAGAAAATGTAGTTAGTGGTAATATACAGGTAGGAAACTTACGAGCAGGTTCTAATGCTGATTTAGGATTAATGCGGGCTTTATCGGTTGTCAAGGCGCTGCGTGATATCCAAACAAAAGAAAATAGACTATCTGGATTATCCTTTCGCGCCTATTCTGCGGCACAATTAATATTACCAAATGGACAATTTGCAGCAATAGCGCGTCAAGATGATGTTACCCGACGACGAATTGAAATCCGTTTTACCCGCTTGGGAGAAGTACAAGAGGTTAGATAATTTAGATGATCTAGTTTTGTTATATATCTGAGAGGATGTCAAAAAAGATTTAGAATATAAAGAACTGAATTTGAGCAAAGTGATTCAAAAAACCGTAAACCAAAATGGGGAAGTCCCACTTTTTTAGCAATACTACCTATTACTCCCTGCTAGGGCTACATCCCTCAGCATCAGTAATTGATATCCGTCGCGCTTATAGAGAATTAAGCAAAATTTATCACCCTGATACGACGGAATTACCTGCTAATCTTGCTACTGCTAAATTTCAGCAAATTAATGAAGCCTATGCTACCCTCAGTAATCCTGAACGGCGCTTAAACTATGATTTAAAAATTGGCTATTCCCGTTTTGGTGTCATTCAAACCCCAACTGATTTAAACCGTCCAGTGTCTCGTGGCCATGACTGGTCAAAATCAGGTTATTTAGATGCCACAGATCGTCCCCTGTCTTCCGGGGAAATATTTGTATTATTTATTTTGGGATTGACCATTGTTGGTTGTATGCTATTAGCGATCGCTATTGCTGTTCTTCGTGGGGAAGTAATCCTCTGAATAACCACCTCCCACTTTTCGACTAAACAATAATTTTTCCATAATTTTAAATTGCTTATGCTTCCCTCCCATACACCCTTATATAGTCATCCTTTACCACAAATCGAACAGTGGTTAAAAAACCAAGGTTGTCATCAAGACGAAACTCAGCTACATTGTTGGCATATACAACGATCTAGTTGGGAAGCAGAAATTTGGTTAGACACTGAAGAAATTACAGTCCGGTATCTCCAATCAGGAGGAAATAATCAAGATATTCAACGTTCCTTTAAGTATTCCCTGAGTCGGGAAGATGTGGAAGCAGCGGTTTTTTCTGGACCATAATCTAATTTTAGATTTTGGATTTTGGATTTTGGATTTTGGATTTTAGATTTCGGGATTTTAGGATTTTAGGATTTTAAGATTTTAAGATTTTAGGATTTTAAGATTTTAAGATTTTAGGATTTTAAGATTTTAGGATTTTAGGATTTTGAGATTTCGGGATTTTAGGATTGATTGTCAATCTAAAATCACCAATTTACAATCTAAAATTGTCAGACTTTCCCAAACCGTCGCTCCCGCTGTTGATAAGCAGATAAAGCCCGATGGAACTCACTGCGGTTAAAATCTGGCCAGAGAGCATCACTAATATAAATTTCTGCATAAGCCATTTGCCAAAGTAAGAAATTTGACAGGCGCATTTCCCCACTGGTACGAATTAATAAATCTGGATCTCCTATTCCTGATGTATACAAGTGACTTTCAAATAATTCTTCAGAAATTTCTTCAGGCTTTAATAAACCCTCTTTAACCTTTTGAGCGATCGCTTGACAAGCTTGTAAAATTTCTTGCCTACCGCCATAATTAGTAGCTATTGTCAACCGAATACTGCGATTATCCTTAGTTTCTGCCATAGAACGGGAAATTTCCCTCTGAAGTGCCTTTGGTAAGGCCGATAAATCACCCACAAACTGAATTTGCACATTTTCCTCTACCATTTCCCGCAATTCCTGACGCAAAACCCGCTGGAATAAAGTCATTAAAAATTCCACCTCTTCCTGTGGTCTTTTCCAGTTCTCCGTCGAAAAAGCATAGGCCGTTAGTGCTTTAATCCCCCAATCCTTACAACAGTGCAGCAAATCCTTAAGAGCATTGACACCAGCTTTATGACCCACAATTCGGGGTAAACCTTGGCGTTTTGCCCATCGTCCATTACCATCCATAATCACCGCAACGTGCCGGGGTAGTAATTCTTGTTTTAAATCAGGGGGTAAATATTGCAATTCAGTTGGTTGTGTTATCATTTTTTATCTTCAGAAGCGGTCGTATCCCTGCCGGGAAGTGAACTACGCGTAGCGTGTCGTTGGTGTAGCCCCTCATAGATCAGACGAGGTAATCTAACTAATCGAGAAATTAATTGTAGTGACTGACCACCAAGCCGACGAACTAAACTTAAAATACCAGGTGCATGAGCTTCCCGATCTACAGTTGGGGAAAATCGAGCCTCTAAAGACTCTTTGAGCTTTTTAATAGTTAGTGGTCTATATAAAGTTCCTCTTTCGGCTAAGGAAATAGAACCGGTTTCTTCAGATACAACGACACAAATACAATTTTCTACTCTTTCGGTAATTCCCATTGCTGCCCGGTGGCGTGTTCCCAACTGGCGGGAGGCTGTGCGTCCTGAAAGTGGTAAAATTATTCCTGATGATATAATACGTGAACCACGAATTAACGTCGCTCCATCGTGTAACAAGGTTTTGGGTTGGAAAATAGTTTGGATCAGTTCTTTAGAAACCTCAGCATTTAGCTTTACCCCCGGCACGGAAAAATCTTGTTCTTCAATAGGTCTTGTAGTTTCTAAAATTAGTAAAGCGCCAATGCGATTTTTCGACAATTCTTTAACCGCATCCACAATTTCGTCAATTACACTATCCGACTTAGGAATTGCACTAGCGTTATTCACAAAACACTGCCAAAATTCACCGCGCCCCAATTGTTCTAAAAAACGGCGAAATTCTGATTGTAGTGCCACAGCCATAGCCACAGCACAGCCAATCACCAATTTTTCTAGGACAAAATTTAGCAGAGGCAATCCTAATTTACTACTCAGCGCCGAACAGAGCATTAAAATTATAAACCCTCGTACCATCCATAACGTACGCCGTTCACTAATAATTACTAGGATTATGTATGTTAGTGCCAGCACTAACATCATATCCAGAGTCCCAAGGAGCAAGGACTGTGACCAATCTCCCAGGTTTATCAGCCATTGCTTCCACCAATCTCTCATGACATCTGGATTCTTATAGTCATTTGTCAACGGACTATTTAAGTCTTTCTGGTAGGCAATCTTGTCGAATCAAGTCTTGATAAGTTTCGCGCTGCAAAATTAAATTTGCTTCGCCATTGGCTACCACCACCGCTGCCGGTCGGGGAAGACGATTGTAATTAGATGCCATACTGTAATTGTATGCACCTGTTCCCATAACGACCAGAATATCATTGGCTTGAGTTTTTGGCAGTTGGGCATTTTTAATCAGAATATCCCCTGATTCGCAATGTTTACCCGCTAAGGTCACTGTTTCCGTGCAGGGAACAGACATTTTATTGGCAACTACCGCCCGATAAACTGATTGGTAGGTAATAGGACGCGGATTATCTGACATTCCGCCATCAATCGCCACATAAGTGCGAATTTCGGGAACAATCTTACTAGAGCCAACAGTATAAGCAGTAACACAAGCCGTGGCAATGAGCGATCGCCCAGGTTCACAGAGTAATTTTGGTAAAGGCAGATTTTCTGATATACAAGCCGTTTGCACGACCTCACAAATCGCTTTTGACCATTCTTCAATGCTTGGTGGATCATCAGATTCTATATATTTAATCCCTAAACCACCACCAACATTTAATTCTGTAATTGTCAATCCGTGTTTAGCCGCATCTCTTAACCACTGCACCATCACAGCCGCTAAATCTCTATGTGGTTGACGTTCAAAGATTTGTGAACCAATATGAGCGTGTAAACCAACACAGTTTAGACTAGCTTGTTTACTCACAAAAGCAAACACTTCCTGTAAATCATTGGGATCAAAGCCAAATTTACTATCTAAGTGTCCAGTACGAATATATTCGTGAGTATGGCATTCTATCCCCGGAGTCAAGCGTAGCATAATCCGAATCGGCGCAGCAGCAGAATTTTCTGCTTGTTCCCCTCCTATCTTCACCAACCTATATAATTCATGCCAGTTATCTGCAACAATAGTACAACCAGACTCAATTGCTAAAACTAACTCATCATCAGACTTATTATTGCCATGTAAGTAGATTTTGCTGGGATTCATACCAGCATTCAGCGCAGTATAAAGTTCCCCACCGGATACTACATCAATTCCTAACCCTTCTGAGGCCACAATGGCACAAACGGCTAAACAATTCCAGGCCTTAGAAGCATAAAGTACCTGAGATTCTCCTTGATAGTATTCTTTAAAGGTATTTCGATATTGTCTGCAAGCCGTCCGCAGGGTTTCCTCATCTAAAATATATAAAGGTGAACCATATTGCTCCACTAGGGTTGTTACGTCACAGCCACCGATTTCCAGGTGATCATCATGATTAACTCTCGCTGTCAGGGGTAAAAGTTGTTGGTTAGGGGAAATATCAGCAGTATTGTCATTTATTGGCTGTAAATATTGACGGCCAGAAAGTTGAAGTTCGACGGGGTAAGTCAATGCCATAATTAATTAAAATTGTATTTGTGAAAATTCTACAGAATGACAATAAGTCCTCATTCCTAGTTTACCCTCTCATTGCTAATGGGTAATAGGTAATTGATCATTGATCGTTGGTAATTAGTTATTAAACTTCCTTAATCCTCAAAAATCGTGATTTCATCAGACTTAAAAATTCAACCTTTGACGAGAGACAATTTAACTGCGTTACTAGAACTAGATAAAGCCTGTTTCCACGGTTTGTGGACCATGGAAGGCTATCTACGCGAATTAGAAAGTCCTAACAGTCATTTTCTGGGTTTATTTTCACCTTTTAATGACTGCGAACTTCTGGGAATGGGCTGTTTTTGGTCAATTTTAGAGGAAGCACACATTACAATTTTGGCTGTTCATCCCCTGTATCATGGTCAAGGGCTAGGAAAAGCTATATTATATTCTCTACTGCGAACTGCTACTGATATCGGTTTAGAGAGAGCCACCCTGGAAGTCCGTGATTCTAACTACGTTGCCATTTCCCTGTATCAAAAGTTTGGTTTCAAAACGGCGGGACGACGACGGGGTTATTACAAAGACAACAATGAAGATGCTTTAATTCTTTGGCTTTCTGAACTACAGCAGCCACATTTTCTCAAAAATCTAGATCAATGGGCAAGTTTCATAAATTCACCCTTCTAGATTCCAACTTAACACTGACAACTGACCATTGACAACTGACCATTGACAACTGACCATTGACAACTGACAACTGACAACTGACCATTGACAACTAACAACTGACAACTGACCATTGACAACTGACCACTAACAACTGACCACTAACAACTGACTAATCTTCCCATGATTGGGCTTGGACTTCAACCGCTGTCACATCAATTGTCCCCTCCGGTGTAAAACGTTGAAATTGACTGTTTTTGACTAATAATCGCTCTCCACAGTTAGTACACTGTGTTTGACTATTATTTAAACCTGTTAATTCATATCCACATACGGGACATTGTCCACTAACCAGATTCTTTTGTAACCACCAACGAAACCCAAAAAATGCTGCTACGGGTAAAAATAACAATAAGCCAAAAATAATTACTAAAGAATTAACTAACCAGCCCAAGCCCAATGATGCTAATAACCAGGTAATTGCTAACAGGGTCAGCCAGGGGCGGATTTTTTCAAAGTTGAATTGCAAGTTTTTAAAGCTCATGTCTCAAATTTGTACTGCTGACTCTAGGATAGCGAGTTTATTTTTTGCTGATGGAAAACGGCAAAAATAGGACTTTTTAATAAACTAAATAGTTATTGTACCCTTTTATTTTAACTTTTTAATTCCTGTAACCTGTCCCCTGTAACCTGTCCCCTGTAACCTGTTCCCTGTTCCCTGTCCCCTGTAACCTCTTCCCTGTTCCCTGTTCCCTGTAACCTGTCCCCTGTAACCTCTTCCCTCTTCCCTGTCACCTGTCACCTGTCACCTCTTCCCTTGTCATAACGACAATTTTTAACGCCAACCTACTTAGTGTGATTCATCTAAACAATATTTGACAATTAACAAACAATTTCTTGTATCTTGATCACGCTCATAGACGACTTTATCAGCCAAACGGCGGAGTAAAAACCATCCATACCCACCGACTTGTAGAGTCCCCGGTACTGGTTCAGTGATAACATCAGGATTAAATGGTTTTCCATAATCCCAAATTCTCATTTCCAGTCTATTAATCCATAGACTGACTTGAATTTCTATAGCTGTTTCCGGTGGTAAAGAATGATGAGCATGACGAACAGCGTTGGTAAAACCTTCTGCTAAAGCTAGATTAAGACGATAAATTTGACTGTCTGCCCAGCCATATTTCGGTAAATATTTGTGACAAAATTCTTCAAACCATTGTTGCACTTCGTTTAGGAGTTTAAGATCACTCCTTACAGTCCTATGGTCTTGCTGCAATATGCCAAGCATTGACCCTAATTTGAATAAAAAATAAGTGGATAATACTTTAGACTGGGGAATTTTGGCGGGTGATTTGAGATTGGGGATGTTTTGATTTTCACTTCCTCCTGATTATCAACCTCAAAATTCGGCGGACGCAATTCTATATTAACGTAAGTTGCTAGTTAAGCACAGTGTCAGAATCAGGATATCCAATATCTAAGGATAAACAGGATAAACAGGATGAAAACAGGGATTTGACCACCAATTATCAATTACCCATTACCAGTTTCAAGTAGATAACTAGCAACTTGAGTTATTAGTTAACGTCTGTTGGTCTTCAAGAGCATATATTTTGAAATATCAATAACAATAGGTCATCAAAGACCTAGTGTTATTTGTTTTTCAGATATTGTCTTTTATACACCCTTGAAAACCACAGACGTGATCAGGTTTATGTTTGACTGTAACTACCTTAGAACAATCCTAAAGTTAAGGATTTATCCAATGGGAGCGCGGCGCCAATACCTAGCCACAGAGTCACAAGAGTACCAAACAGAAATACAGTTGTTGCTACAGGACGACGGAAGGGGTTTTGGAACTTGTTCACGTTTTCCAGGAAAGGAACAAGAATTAGTCCCAAGGGTACAGAAGCCATTGCTAATACACCTAATAGTTTACTAGGTAATGAGCGTAAAATTTGGAATACAGGATACAAATACCACTCTGGTAAAATTTCCAAAGGAGTAGCAAAAGGATTAGCTGGTTCACCTGTCATAGCTGGATCTAAAACAGCTAAAGAGACAATACAGGCAAAAGAACCCATAATGACGACAGGAAATATATACAGCAAATCGTTAGGCCAAGCGGGTTCACCATAATAATTATGACCCATGCCTTGGGCAAGTTTGGCTCTCAACTTAGGATCGCTCAGATCCGGTTTTTTTTGCGTTGACATTTTTAAATGCGCTCTCCGGCTGAATTGAGGTTAAAGCATTAGCGAAAGCTATTAGCTTACAACTAGCTTGTGATTTCCGATATCCAGTTGTTTTCTTTTAGTTTAAAGCAAACTTCGATGATCTGGAAACACAAGTTATAGCTGTTGGCTAATAACTTTGATGACAAAGTGATTACAATGGTCCTGAAATACCTTGTTTGCGAATCATCAAGAAGTGGAACAACATGAAGACAGCAATTAGCCAAGGAAGAATGAAGGTGTGAGCGCTATAGTAGCGGGTGAGTGTAGCTTGACCAACACTAGAACCACCACGTAATAAATCGGAGATAAAAACGCCGACTACGGGAATTGCTTCTGGTACACCACTAACAATTTTTACAGCCCAGTAACCAACTTGATCCCAAGGTAAAGAGTAGCCTGTTACACCGAAGGAAACGGTAATAACTGCAAGAATGACACCACTTACCCAGGTCAATTCCCGGGGCTTTTTGAAGCCACCGGTCAAATAAACGCGGAAAACGTGGAGAATCATCATCAGTACCATCATACTGGCTGACCAGCGGTGAATGGAGCGAATTAACCAACCGAAGTTGACTTCATTCATGATGTACTCTACAGAAGAAAAAGCTTCGGTAACTGTAGGTTTATAGTAGAATGTCATCGCAAATCCAGTCGCAAACTGGATCAGGAAACAAACTAGGGTAATTCCACCTAAACAGTAAAAAATGTTAACGTGGGGAGGAACGTATTTGGTGGTAATATCATCAGCAATCTCTTGGAGATCCAAGCGTTCCTCAAACCAGTCATAAACGTTGGCCATACAATCCTAAGTTCCTAAAAAATAGATTGCGGTTGATAAGTTTTGTGATGCGAAGCTTAGTCGGGAACGACTATTCAACTAACCTAAGTTAGAGGGTTCGCTTCTCGTTTTACTCAAGAGAATTGGCTTCTACTTGTCTACGAGCGTTAAGGGTGTAAGTTACCCTAGTTTAGTGAGTGTTTCTTCCTGTCTCTCGTCTTTAATGGACTGACAATGACAATGTTGACCCCAAAAAAGATTTTATCGTTAGATCAGGAAGAATGGACATCTCATTCAGTTGGACTAGCAACTTTATGAGAATAATGCACTGCTTCTATAAAAAAAGTAACATAGTCGAGAGATAGATTTCATCAACAAGTGAGCATTACACAAAGTTTTAGGGAATTTGAGTCTGACATGGAACTGAAATTAGGGTTTATTCACAAACGGGTTTGGCGGCTAGGATGTTTACTATTACTGCTTTTGGCTTTGGTGTTTACTGGCTATATTCCCCCAGCCTCGGCTTTGACTCCAGAACAGAAGTTAGTTTATGAAGTATGGCGAATTGTTAACCGTTCTTATTTAGATGGCACTTTTAATGATCAAAACTGGCTTGATGTCCGACAAAAAGCACTTAAAAATCGTTTTGTCAATCATGAAGCCGCTTATGCCACAATTCGGGATATGCTCAAAGGGCTGGATGATCCTTTTACCCGTTTTCTTGAACCAGAAAAGTATCGCAGTTTAAAGGTTAGCACTTCTGGAGAGCTTACAGGTGTGGGATTACAAATCGCTCTCAATCCCCAAACTGGTATTTTGGAAGTAATTACACCTATTGAAAATTCTCCCGCCGATAAAGCAGGTTTAAGACCGCGCGATCGCATTTTAAAAATTGAGGGTCTATCTACAGAGAATCTCTCTCTTGATGAAGCAGCAGCGCAAATGCGTGGACCATTGGGCAGTGTAGTTACGCTTTTGATTGGTAGGGAAGGAGAAAAAGATCAAGAAGTTGTATTAGTACGCGATCGCATTACTCTTAACCCTGTTTTATATGATTTAAAATTATCCCCGACAGGAAATAAAATTGCTTATATTCGTTTAACTCAATTTAGTGCTAATGCGGTGAAAGAGTTAACACAGGCTATTTCGATTTTAGAAGAAAAAGGCGCGTCTGCCTATATTCTTGATTTAAGAAATAATCCTGGTGGACTCTTACAAGCTGGAATCGAAGTCGCTCGTTTATGGTTGGATTCTGGTACAATAGTATATACTGCTAATCGTCAAGGCATTCAAGGAAGTTATGAAGCCTGGGGTCCGGCCATGACACAAGATCCCTTAGTTATTTTAGTCAATCAGGGAACAGCCAGCGCCAGCGAAATTTTAGCCGGTGCATTACAAGATAATCATCGCGCTCAATTGGTCGGGGAAAGGACTTTTGGTAAAGGTTTAATTCAATCTTTGTTTGAATTATCCGACGGTTCTGGTTTAGCAGTGACAATTGCTAAATATGAAACTCCTAACCATCGAGATATTAACAAATTAGGAATTAAACCTGATCAAATTATTCCCCAACAACCTATCAACCGCGAACAAATTGGTACTGATAAAGACTCTCAATATCAAGCAGCTATGGCTCTTTTAAGTAATTGATCAAGAAAAGTGATCTTTTTTTAATACAGCACTTCCCGGTGTTATGAGGTACATATTTAGCGGGCAAGATGCCCGCACTACAAGAGTAGAGACGTTCCATGGAACGTCTCTACAAGGGTTCTAGGAAACGCATATTTATAATAGACATCTGGTGAAAATGAATGTAGAGCCGAGAATCCCTACCTATAGAACGTCTCTACAAGGGTTCTAGGAAACACATATTTAATTTCACCAGATGTCTAATGATTATTAAAATTACCAGAAGCCTGACCATAGCTTACCGCAACTATCACTAGTTAATTTGCATCCTCTAAATATTGCAATCCCCACTGATACAAAGAACGCATTAATAAGTTATTCAAATTGGGAGGAGTGCTGATTTCTTTGAATGTATCCGTCATCAGTTTTTTAATGATTTGTGGGGGTGTTGGTATTTTAATTCCATCAAAGTTATGTTTAGCCCAAATATCACCAACTTGGTTGGCATTTACTGATTCCCCTTTATGAATAATTTTATTGCGTTTCTTCCTAATATCAGTCATTAATTTTGACCATTTATTATCTTCTTTAAATTTTTTGTAAATACACCAACCTTGCATTAATTCTACTAGACCTGGTTCATCTTGATTACTTACTATCCAACCTTTAGCAGTCCAATTTTCGGCTTTTGATTGAATATATAATAACCGTTCTAAAATTTGCACAAACTGAATAAATGCAGTGGTGTAATTTTCTCGTTTTAGAGAAAGTTCTAAGATGATTGTTGATTCCCAAAGTTTGCTAAGATCATCAGTTTGTATTTTTTGCAGTTGAGTTTTCCAATTGATGATTTGTTCTGAATCAGTTATTTTACTAACATCATTACAACCTATCCAATCTTTAAGTTTTTGGTAAAAATCATGATTAGATTCAGATTCCCAATTATTGTATTTTGCTAAAAAACCAGCTAATTTATATAATACTAAATGACGATTTTGATGGACTTTTAGCCAAATTTGGGTTTCTGAAAAATCACCTCTTTCCCAAGCTGATTTAATTTTTACCTTTTCTAAAGCCCAGAAATATTCACTCATCGTAATAAGTTGAAAACTCTGGGAATGATTAGCAGTAATTAAACCATTTTCTAAAGTAGTAAAAAATTCCTTTGGTTCATCGGGATTAGCATTAAATACTTGATATTGACGTACTAAAGCGGCTGCACAAATTTCTACATTAGAAGCAATTACAGGGGTACATCCTTTAGTTTGAATCCAGAGAATAAATTCTTGATTTTTGTTAGCATTGATAGCTTCTTTTAAAACCAGTTGTTCTAATTCTTCTCGAATTTCATCACTATTACCAGCGTTAATTTTTGGGGCGTGAACATCAACTCTGACATCAGGAAATAAACTTTTAATTTTTCCCTTCATTAATTCTGCTAACCATAAAGTATCTAATCGGCGAAAGTTCCAAGTAATACTTTCTGGTTGGTCAGTTCCCCATAATATAATATGTTTTAAACCTTGTTTTACTCCTCCTTCAATGACAGTTTTATCTAACAATAATTCCACATTACTAAAATCACCGCCTAGCCATTCTTGACAGTAATCATAATATCTTTTACCTAAATCTCGACCACTCCAAGGATAGGTTTTACCATCTTCGTCTTGATGTTTACCCCGTTCTATTCCCAATTCTTCATAGAGTTCGTTGATATGTGGAGGATAACTAATATTACCATCTGCACCAAAGGAACGGATAATACCATCTTGACACCGCCAGCCTATTTGTCGAGTTCCTACGGTAATAATCAGGGTGCTAACTTGATTTGTGTTATTTGTTGTTGTCATAATTAATAATTTCTTGTTTTTGTATTGCTTCTAAAACTTGTTTGTGAATTTGAGAAAATAAACTGGCTTTATATAGGGTACTAAATGATTCTCCAGTGACTAAATTAATGCAATTTAAAATCCTTTTTTGCCATTGTTGTGAGTCGGTTATATCCTCACCCCAAGCAGTAAAAACATCTTGTTCTGCTAAACCACCTAAGCGATGAGAAAAAGTATTTCTGGTGTTTCTTGCAGATTCCCAAAATGCTTGAAAATCAATATTATTTGTGGTTTCAGGAATAACTAGATTTAATAAATCTTCTAATAACCATCCTTGTAAATTTACTTCTGTTTTGCGGTCTGGTTTGTAAAAATGTCTTTTTAAAGATGGATATTTTTGGAAAATAGAATCTTTAATTAAAGGATATTGATTTTTTCTTTCTTCAATATGATCGGGAAAAGAATCAGCAGCCCACCAATACAATAAACCTTCAATGGCTCTATAACTGTGTAGCATTGCTTCTGTGGTATTCATCTGTTTAAGACGAATTACACCTAAATAAGCCTGTTCATAAGCCATCCATAATCTGCCTTCTACACTAGATATTTGTGTAGAACTTTGAGCAAGAGATAAGAATCCTTCAAATTGTCCTTGATTCCATAATTTACCAGCTTTTAATAAATCAGGTATCGCTCCAAAATTAGCAGATGGTTGTTGAAAATAAGGTTCTAGTAAATCATAAGCTTCTGTATAGTCATAGCTTTCTAATAATTTTAAAGCCTGTTTTTGGGTTCTATCCCAAAGATAGTTAGTACCTAAAAATGGACCACTATAATCTGACGGGATACCATTACGATTTGCGCGTGTATTTTCCTTAAATTCAAAGAACTGAATGCGATCGCCATAGAAACTTAGTCCTGAAATTCTTGCTGCTTCAGAACTTTGACCTACACCTCCTTTTAAGCATACCCAAATAGACTGATTCTTATTAACTGTAATTGTGTTTTTCCAAATTTTGCGCCACCAACTAAATATATCCTCAAATATTGAGGGGTTAGTACCATCGGGTCCCAGTAAAATGATGTGAATATTGTCACTATGAAAATGACTAAATTTGTGCATCAGCCATTGTTTAATTAGTTCGGCTGAATATAATGTATCTTTTTCTCTTTGTGTAACGTTTTTTTCTTGATCAGTAGCTATCAAATAAACTTTTTCAATGTTTGATGCTTGCTCAAGAAATATATTACCAATAATTGGCGGTTGGATGCGATCTACATATTTTTCAATATTATCTAATAGGTATTTAGTTAAATCCCGAAAAGTCGTATTATCCTTTAAACCTAAATCAGAAATTACTTCTAATTGTTCGGCAATAATTTCCCCATTTTGGACTCTATCATTACCAATATTGAACCATTCACCGGAGGCGATTTGGAACATTAAATCTCTAGTACCGATTGTGGCAATTAAAACTGATTTCATATTTAATCAAGTTGTATTTGGTAGTTTTTAGTTAGAGTATTAAATTTCTGCTGGAGGTTGTACACCAAATAAATGTACATTACCATTGATATTTTTTAAATCACGGATAAAGCGCGATCGCACATGATTAGCATTTGGTGTTTGTCCACCCATAAATAAACAAACAATTTCTTGACATTTGGTTTCTTCTTGTATGTTGGGAATATTGACCCGTTTAATACTTACCCAAGAACAATGTCCATTTCCTCCACCTGCTGCATTACCTCCTAAATCTGGATTACGTTTATACCTTTGATTTTCATTATTCTGATAAATTAAATCCATTCCATCCCCACGGGTATCAACTGCATCTACATTTTCCCATTCTAATGAATTAACATCTATGGGGTTCTCATCGGGACCAGGAACTACATAAATTGCACAAGTAGTAGGTGAAAAAACTTCGGCTCTAATGTTACGATTATTGATTGATATTCTGTCACTCCAATGATTTCTTACTGCTGTTAACCAATCACTATAAGCTTTTGTCCAACTTGTTGTATCAAGAGGTAAACCAAAGTTTTTAGATTTCAGTTCACCAGTGTTTTGATCTTTTAATTTATGAGTCAATATTAACTGTGTTCCTCTAGAAGCTGCTCTACCATTATTATTCATGTGAAATATATGTAATGGTCTACGCCAACCCCGACCAACACCGCCAACCATCACTGCAAAACGAATGATTGGCAAAATGATTTTATTGAGGATATCCTTTGGTGCGCTAATTTGTAATTTACCTTTCCATAGATAAAAAGATGGTTGATTCTCAGACCTTTCCTCCCATGGTTTACCTTGAATCATTTGCAGACGTACACAACCTTTGCGACTGTTGCCATCTCCTGCATCTATCTCTCCCATCAGTTCAGCCACAGTTAATTTAGCGAGATTTTCTGGCATTACTCCCAAGAAAAACCGCATTAACCAAGAACGCAGCCAACCCCGCCAATGTGAAGGACGTAATTCCATTGTTCTAGTATCTGGACCTGCGCTACCTTGACTATAAAGACTAAATTCAAATTGTTTGACAGCATGGCCAGGATCAAGGGTAGGAGTTTGTGAAGAACTGGAAGTTTTTAAAGTGCCATATCCAGAAGCAGTACGACTACCAACACCATATAGACTTAGCGCTTGTTGTACCCATTCCCAAACTTCGCTTACTTCCTCTTCTGTAGCTTTTCCTGGTATTCCTCTCATTGCAACTATCACAGCAATTCTATCTTTACCATTACCTAAAGTATAAAGAGATAATGGTGTACATTGTCCCTGATGATATACCTGAAATTCTTGTTGAGGATTAACAATATCTAAACTTAATTTAGTTGCCGTTTCTGGCCAAGCATCAAGAAATTCAATTTTCCCAGCAGTAATTTTATCATTGTCTTGATGCCCTAAAAGCTGGTACATTCTTGGTTTAATTTCTGGTCTTTGTTTTGCCCATGCTCTTACTAAACCTCGGATACAAGAACCGGGAATATAACCATGTAAAGGTAAATTTTTCAACGTTTCCCAATTTTGACTAACATTCCGTTTATCTTCTGGTCGTCCTTGATTTGGCCTCCACGCACCACAAGGTTCACCAGCAGAAACTATAGTTTCTACATCTGGATGGGGAAATGAACCAACTTTAGCACGCCATTGAATCGTAAAAGTGCCTTTTTTAAATAAGCCAGATTGCGATCGCTTTTGATGTTGCTTTTCCAGTAAATTAATTAATTCAATTCCAGTATACATTAATCCTCCTGATAGGCTCTAGCCCAAAAATTCCAATGGTTAGCTAATAACAAAGATTTCCGCCAAGTTAAGATATATTCTTGAGGCTGCCTTCCAGTCATCTCTACTATTTGTCTCATTAATTGTTCTTTATTAGGTAGTTGATTTTTATCTACCGCTACCATCTGACCTAGTAATGATTCCCACACTGGTACAGTTCTTTCTCTTACTTCACCACCTTGAGCATTAGCTTGATTTAGATAACCAACCGCAGACAGTAGACCAAAAACTCTTAAATGTTGAGACAATCTTAAAACAGCAGTTAAATCATTTTTATCTAACTTCTGTTTGTTGTATGTTTTCAAATACTTTTGAATATGTTCGTGAGCAGATAAACTCATTTGTTCTGGTAAAACTAGAGAGGAGTTATTATCGCTCCTAACAGTTTCGACCTTCACATTTTCAGAAGGAGTTCGAGGTTTTGGAGGATTAGATTGAGGATGAGGTTTATGTTGATGCTTATTTTGGGGCATAATTTTATATTCCTTTAGGCTGTAACTGTGTCTTTAATGGGTGATGTAAGATGATTTGTCCAACCTTGAACCCAACCCCGTCCTACATTGGCTTGTCCACCTACTTGAAATAACTCTTGCAAAATACTAATTAGTAAGTTGTGTTGTTTTTCTGTTATGGGATTATCTTTGAGTAAACTATAACCCCAAGGATAATAAAAAATAGTGTCCCTGGGAATACAAATATCTGTCCAAAAAATCTCAGCAGAACCTTCTGGATTTACCCCTTCTTTATGATCCTGAATTTTGTTACGAACTTGTGTCCAGAGGGAATGTTCCATTAATACTTGAAAATCAGCATCAGGTAAAACAATTAAATTACTGTCCCAAGTAGGTTTAACAGCATTCTTTAATGAATCTGGCCATCCTGTTAAAGAAATAGCTTGTTTTTGCTCATCTGATAACAATGCAACTTGGATTTGAGCATCAGCGACAGAATAAACTCCTGCACGATTACCCACAGCATGATTAGGAAATATTGCCGCTTTTTGACGTGAAATTAGGGCATGATCACGAATTAATGAGTGACAGCTAACCCAAATAAAAACATCTCTATTATTAACTGACATGGTTCGCATAGGAATCCATAGCAATCTTGCATCTCCAAACCAAACTTGATGAACTCCCATTTGACCTTGTTTATCTAATTCTTTGCCAAATAGAGTTTCTGCTGCTATTTCATCTAATATTTTTACTTCATCTCTCAGGCTACCACGTAAAGAAGATCCGGGTACATAAGGGAAATTTGTATGTACTTCACGGGCAATTTCTAAGATGTTACCTAAGTCTCCTTCACCCCCACAATGAATAGGTGCAAGACTGTACATATAACCAACTCTAAAATCAACCATTTTCTTTTTCTCCTATTTTTTGATATTTAATCCACAACATTTCCGAATAACCCAATTGTCGCCAATTGTTTACACGATTTTTTTGCTCATTTGCTAAACTTTCATTATCCTGAAACAATCCTTGAGGTTTTTCCAAAAAGTACAATGTCCCTGGTGGTGCTGCAAAAACCTGGGGTGCAGGAATGCTTTTTGTAATGCTTTTTGTATTGTCTTCTTTCCCCCTAATTCTACAACTAATTGGTACTGCTTTATCTGTGGACATACTCACAAAAATACCGTCTTTGAGTTTCCATTCCCAGGGATAAGGACGACATAAATTAACTTTTCCTCTCTGCTTATCTTCATGTGGTCTTTCAAAAACTCCAGGAGTAACTAAATAAGCTATTGATTTGCTATCATCTTTAGTATCAGCTTGTTTAGTATTAGCTTGAAAATTACCATCTGAAATAGTTTTTAATTCTTGCCATTGTTCCCCCAATTCTGGACAAGATTCTACTATAACTCTGTGTCCTTCTCCTCCTAATCTGATTGTCGCAGGTGTTGTAATTTCGTGATTAATGCCTATGGCAAAACTCCAATTTTGATGTAAACGAATGGCCTTTTCTACAAAGTAACCATCGGCATCTTTAACTTGTTTTGTTCCCGGTTCAATGCTATTATGAGAACGGGTTTCTTCTTCCCAAGGTTTATCCTCATGACTGTCTTTAATTATGTTCCAATCATTTTTATCTATTTTCCCCGTTTTTAAATATTTCTTAACAACAGAGGATGGTAAATATTGTCTGAATTTTGTTTCTACTCCATTGCCTTTAACCAAATCATCATCATCATCATCTTTACTATTATGAGGTTTAACTAATGGACAAGGTTGAGTTTTATCCCATAAAGCATTATGTATATGAGATTTGGTTTCCCAAGTTAAAGGAACAAGGGGTACAGATTTCACAAAACCTAAAGGACGGGGAAGATATAGGGTGTTTTCTGTGTTTTCATAGCAGAGGAATGGACCAACTATATTAAATCTCTCGTCTCCTAATAAACCCCGTAATGCACCAGCTATAGTATGACCATTAGGAGGAAATATACTACCAGCCCATGCCCTTTCTTGTGGTGAAAATGGTTTAGCATCTCTTAACATTAATATGTCTAATGGTGTGAGTTTGTACCAATACATTAATTCTCACCTCCTACTTTTATATCACGGTTACGTTTGACAAATGCCGCTAGTTTTAACCAACTTTGGATTTCATTATCTAGTTGTTTGGTTTCGGTAGTAATAAACAACGCTGTGAAAAAGTCCGCTAACTGTTTTTGAAACTTTGTTTTTAAGGTGGAATTTTTATCATTTTGGAATTGATCTCGGCGATCGCAAAATGCCTTTGTCCAAGGTACAATAGCTTCTAAACTCGGTGCGGGGTGTTGACTCCATAAACTGGCAGCTTGTTCAAATATCGCACTTTCTAAATCATTTGTGATTAATTGTTGCCACTGATGAAAAACACAAAATTTAGCAGTGGATTTTAAGGTATTACCATTGCTGTATAATACCCGCACTTGTACAGCGTCTTTGGCTTTTTTTTCACCATTGTTATCAATATAAACATGATCTTTTGCTTTTTTTTCCGCGTCCCAGAGACTTTCTAAAGCTATTGCTAAGGGTACAGAATGATGGGCAATTACGATACCAAAACTAATTGTAGCCGTGCTACCCATTGTAAATAATGGACGGTCAACTAAACCAACTTTTTTACCATCATCTTTTAAATATTGCCAATAATCACCCTTATTACTAAATTCTTCACGGGGGTCTTTTGCACCTTTAAAACATTGACGGATATCCCATAACCATTTATCCCATTCCCAGAGATTGGTATAAGCTAAAACATCATCACCTCCACCATAAATTAATCTACCTGCATAACGGCTTTGTGTCAAATAGGGAACTAATTGATTAGAAAAATCTAATAACGCGCGACTTAATGCATTGTGGGTACTAGGTCCCATGCGTTTTTGAATGGCTAAAAACTCTGGAAAACTCTCCAAATTAACTGATAATTCTGATGGTATATAATCACCGTAATTTTTTAGTTTTATTCCCTTTAACCATTCACTCATACTATCACCATCACCTGCTGCTAATACATACCAATCTGATGGATTATTCTTAGGATAGTGTTCGGTAATTATCTTTTGAATGTCTTCACGATAATCACGTTTTTTCGCAATGATTTGTTTTCTAATTACCTCCTTATTTTCTTCCTTAGCTTTCTCCAATTGTATTTGTAATATCTTTAATTCTGGAGTTTGTAAATCCTCCACTAACCAGCCAGCATTTAACAAGCGACAATGATATTTTTGAGACTCTGAACTATCTATCCAAGGAATACCCCATTTTTTGTACATTTGGTCAATTATTGTTTCGGTACTGGGAAATGCCTTGATTATTGCTTCACAAGCATGATCAAAATTTTCTTGTTGTTTTGTTTGATTAACTCTTAAATATCCAGCAACTCCAGAAGTTAAATCTGGATAAGATGCTGCAATATCTTCTTTTTTTATGCCTAATAAATCAGGCAAAATTTCATGCAAACAACGTTTGACAACTTCCGTAGCGTTTAATTGTTCTGTACCATCAAAAAAACCTGCATCATGTTTTTCCCATGATTCCTTAGTATCACCTTCTGTTATCCAGTCTTTTCCATCTTTACCAGGACTGACAACTGGACCAATACCAGAAATTGTTGAACGTGGTCCAAAGGCTGTGGGAAGTTCCCAATTTCTAGCATTTTTAACTGCTGCTAAACTAGCGCGGGTTGCGTCGAAAATATAACCCCACCATGAACCAACGTTAACGCTAAATTTTCTATGTTGTTCTTCTAACCGTTTATCATAAGCCTCCCGTAAAAATTTTAGTTCTTGTGATTGAAATAACTTTTGCTTTTCACTGACATTATAGGCTTGATTTTGTTGATTTAGCCAATTTTGTAATTGATCATCAACGTTTTCAGGAATAGCAGCAGTTTTGAATTGTTTACCTTTACCTATGGGTAATGCTGTCCAGTAAACTTGCCATTGGGATTTTAACCAACCTTGCCAACTATTATGATCTGGTTTTAATTGTCTCATCCAATGACGTTCATTTTGCAATTCATTTAATACTAAATCCCCAATTATTAACCATTCTTCTAACAGCGTTTGTTGGGCTGTCTGCATGGCAGCGTGAACTTTGTCTTTAGGTAAAATTAATGATATAACGTTAGGAAATCCGGCAGTTAATAATGATTCATGGGATGGTGGTTTTACCCATTCGGTAAAATCAAAATCAAGTTTTTCTTCTTTTTTCAACCTTTCAATTTCTTGCAATAACCAATGATCTATTAATGGTTGTTGATATAAACTAGGATAAAGTAAAGTATCTGGTCCATATTGGTTGGCGAGTTTCCAACAAACTTTAGCTGATAGATAATGTAATAACCAAGAACCTGCCCAAAAATCTCGCATTTTGCGACTAGATTTAATTAATTCCTGTACAGGACTAAAACTAAATACCGCTAAATAGGGATGAGATAATTCATCATTTCCTTGCCAACGTTGTATTTGGTCTGCTGTTAAATCATATCCTGCTAATGCACCGGCTAAAGCTGATGTCATACTCAAATGACTCCAAATAGAAGCATCGGGTAAACGAGTTTCTGCCGGCATTAACATTAATGAATTATCTTTATCAAATAAATCACAGGTTGCTTGGGGTAAACAACGCCATAACCACCAAAATAAATGTTTGATGTTTTTAATATCAGTTCTTAAATGATTGTCTATTTCTGCTAATAGTTCTTCTTCTTTTTTCTTTAAATATTCTTGACGTTTAGATTCTATAAGTTCTGTATGAAGTTTGATTTTAAATTCCTGTTTTGCACCAGATAATAAATGGGTGATTTCTAATCCCCTTTCTGGGTTTTTACCTGGGGCATAATTGATACTGGCTGTGACGCTACCCAGGGCTGACCTGTCACTGGCTGAGGCTATATAATCCGCTAAGAGGATATTTTTTAATACTTTACCACCTGATTGATCTGGGGTTTTACCTGTCTCAACCCAAGCTTTCATTACTTCTAGTTGTTCATAGAAGCTACTTTTACCCCGTCCGCTATTGTTATGTAACGCTTTTAATACAGGGTCATGTAATAACCCCCAAATCTTAGCCCGCCAATATTCTGCTGTCATCGGTAGATCCCCTGTTTAGCTTATAGATGAATTATAAGAGCGCGATTCAGTGTTTGTCTAGGAATCTAAAATATCTCAAGATTTTTGTAATATTTGCTCTAACCCTTACTCTGTACGCTTTTCCTGACTTTGAGGATTTTATTAAAAATATTTTATTTTCTTTGACATTGGTTCTTGTTTATGCTGCTATCAAGTTACAGCATTTCCCTTACCAAACATTGATTGATAGTTAAAATGTACTGATTCTCAAAATATCAGTACATATTTTATTATGTATTTATATATACTGCTGATGAGCGTTGTTTCCATTCAATTAATGTCCCCAGCGAGTGGGGACGAAAAAGAGGTAGATTACATCAAAATCTCGAAATATTCGCGTTTCCATTCAATTAATGTCCCCAGCGAGTGGGGACCAAAACCTATTACAGTTAGTGTCAAGCATATACCCGTTTCCATTCAATTAATGTCCCCAGCGAGTGGGGACCCCTCAATTTTAAACCCTTACCCAGCAAGGTGTCCAGAGACAGTTTCCGAAGGTCAGGAAAAAAAGTGTTAAAACCACCAACCGACAGCGGAAAAAACCCCCCAAAACCCTTACCCAGCAAGCGACCTAAGTTCCCAACCAAAAAATCAACATTACAGCCATTTTACCTGACATTCGGAAAAACTAAGTAGGTGAACGGAAAAAAACCGACATAAGTAACGAAAGGTAAAGTTGCTTAAAACCTCTTCCCTGTTCCCAGTTCCCTGTTCCCTGTTCCCTTGTCATAACGACAATTTTTAACGCCAATCTACTTACACAATAATTGAACCCGGAGGCTCAATCACAGGCACACCCACCCCCCAAGTTTCCACCTGGGAAAGAGTATGTCGAGACAAAGGGTAAAACCTGACATTATCCTCCTCCAACTTGACAATCTTCCTTAACCGACGACGGAAATCATTGTACTTTTCCCTACTTAACTGACATTCAAATACAGAATACTGCACCCGCTGACCATAACCCTCTAATAAATCAGCTATCTTTTTTCGGCGTTTATCATCAGGAACATCGTAGGAAATCACATACAAAAACATAACACAAATATCCGAAAAAATCAATCAATTCGATAACATTGATAATGGTGACTGGGATTATAAACAAACTGTTTAAAAGCTTTGACTTGTTGAGTTAATAAATCCCACTTTGGTTGCTTGATTTCCTGATCAGTTTTAATTTCCTCTGTCATTCTTTGCAAAAACCCCCGTAAAAACTTTTTTCTACCCAAATTATTCAAATAACATCCCCCATTTTTAAACTCAAAATCTGCCTTAACATCCATAATTTTGCGATTAATTAACCACATTACCAGAGAGTCTACCAAAGGAGCGCGGAACTCCTCAATTAAATCAGAAGCCAAAGCCGCATGACCATCATTTCCTTGATGTAAACAAGCATAATAGGGGTCAAGACCTTGAATTTCAATTAATGCTAAAAGATGATTCCACAGCACTTGATACCCAAAACTTAACATAGCATTGACAGGGTTTCCTGGTGGGCGACGACTACGACCAGAAAACACAAAATCAGAATTAGTCAGACATTCACCAAAAGCCGAGAAATATTGAGCCGCACCGGCACCTTCAAAGCCCATTAACCGTTCTAAATTATCTGCTGTGGCCGCTTGTGCAGCTAAATAATCTAAACTTTCTAAAACCCGTTCTATAAGTTCTGATTCTCGTTTTTTCTGCTGTCTTCTTAATAGCACTCTGCTATTTTTTAACTTACCTTTAACAAGTTCCCTAGCAGTAATTAACCTGTCTATAGGGGATAATTGTTGTTGATAACGGGATAATTGGCGGTATCCCCTAGAAATGGGTAAAATTCTGCCATAGCAGTAACCCATTTTTGATAAATAAGCAATGGGAATATCCCGCCATAAACAAGCACGAATCACTTGGGTTGTGATTTGCGATTGACCAAAAATCAAAATTTGTTCTAACAAAGGTAACTGTACTTCAATATAAACAGTATCCCCTTGTTTAAGTAATAAAGTTTCTTTCTGTAAACAGACATAACAATTCTGTTCAGAAACATAAAGGGTCTGCATGGAATTATCAATTATTAACGCCACCAACGTTGTAAATGAGATTTTTTAGCAGAACGATATTCACCTGTTCCAGAAGAGGTTAATTCTGCATTTTGTTCCGGTTCTAACCACAAAACTACTCTATCTGCTGCACTAGCAACTATATAAGTAGCTACTGTTACCAATAAAGTATTAATAATAACTGCCGCTAAACCCAAAGGTGCAATCAACAAAATCACTAAAGTAATACCACCATTCACAGTAGATATAGAAACATTTCTGAATGTAGCAGAACGTCGAGAAATATACATAGTGTAAAAAAGCTAACTTCAAGATCCTGTTGATTACCATAACCGCAGAATTAGCAAAAAGCCAGAAAAAGACTATAAACTAAATTATGATAGTTATCTTACCTAACGCAATGTTGACAACAGTTACAGCTAATTTCTACCAATAGTTTAAATATTTTCTTTTTACACGGATATTAATGTACTATAAATTTCTGCCAGTGATTTACCATGTCTAAAAAACCTACCCATTCCTATACAGAACGTTTGGCCTTTGAACGTTTGCTGCTGTTAATTGCTACATTATTAAAATATCCCGGTGTCGGTAGTCCTGATTTTCTCGACTCTAGTAACAATGAAAATCATGATGCAATTAGTTCTGTAAAAGCATATCTGCAAAAGTTAGCAGTAGAATTAAACATAGAATTACCCCCAGAATATCCAGCAACTTCTACATTACGGAAAGATTTAGAAACCCTCAGACGTTACGCTATTCTTGACCAACGAATGTATCGCTGGGGATATTACTTAGGAACATGTGCGCTTTCCATAACAGAATTAAAAGTAGCATTTAACGCCTTAGCATCTCAAGCACAATATCAGGGTGATGCCCAAGCTAGACGCATTTATGAAAGTCTTAGTAAAAGATTACGTGGTTTAGATAAGTCCCTGGAAGGGGAACTTTTTTATCCGACTCGTCAACATCTCAACCGGGCTATTATTCATACCGACCCCGAAGAAATGGCGACTCAGGGAGAAAACCGCGATACATTATTTCATCAATTACCATTATTAGAACAAGCTATTATTCAGGGACAAGCTATTGAAATTTCTCGTACCAAAGATTTATATGGTTCTGGTCATACCGGGCGGTTTCAAGTATTTCCTTTACAGTTAATATATCATGATATTGCTTGGTATTTACTTTATGAACTTTGTGAAAATGGACATTTAGTTATGGGGCGTGTTAACCGCTTGAATAGTCGTTGTGATCTTGTGAAAATACCACCACGGGGTTTAGAAAAACAAAGAGAAAGTTTAGTTACAGCATATAAACTACTAGAAAATGGCTGGGGTTTAAATTTAGGCGACCCAGAACCTCAAAAAGCTGAATTAGCAGGAAACCTCAAATTTATTGAGGTAAAAGTCCGTTTTTATCCTCCAGTATCAGCATTTATTTTAGAAGGAGAACGTCGTCATCCTCGCCAAAGAATTACCGCTAGATATATTGAAAATGGGCAATATTCTTATATAGAATATGCTGTAGATTTACCAAGTCGGTCTTTAAATGAATTTAGTCGCTGGGTTTATCGTTATATGGATAAAGCCCAAGTATTATCTCCTCCTAAATTAGTGGCAGAACACCACAAATATGCACAAGCTTTACTTGACCGCTATAGGAATCTGGTTTGATTCTGTGAATTTACTTGTGTGGTCAGGGAACAGGGAACAGGGAACAGGGAACAGGGAATAGGGAATAGGTTTTGGGCAATTTTACTTTTCGTTACTTACAGCAAATTCAGTTTGAGTGAGGTACACTTGATGCGGGCAAGATGCCCGCACCACAAGAGTTTTATTATTAATATCTGTACTTCATAAACGGATAACTGCTGTATCTAAAACCTAGATAAAGATAGACTTTATTTTTCACTTGAGAAAAACACTGGTAAAATAAACGCAGTAATAATTCCTAACAAAACAATCACCTCAATTATTTTCAATAATAAACTACCGCCCATAAACTGATTAATTTCTTCCTGAATATGATCAGAAAAATTACCCAACCAACTACGGAAACGACCATACCAATTCCCTGGACTATCTTCCGGGCGGAATTTCCATGATATTATTGACAGTAATAATGGCACACCACCAACTTTAGCTGACATCAAAACATGAATTGCTAAACAACAAATCATGATTAACCAAGCTATTAAATGAAGAGAATACCAAATATGATCAAATTCTCCTGTGGGTAGCCATTCTTCTTGCATCATTCTACCAGAGACTACTGCTAAAACCGCAGCAATTAACATTTTAGTATTTGCTAAACGTTGCAAACTTACCCACCAAATTGGTCTGCCAATTTGAGTGAGATTTTGCATAGAGTCTGGTTGTAATAAGCGTCTTTTACCGGCATGAAAACTATAAAGGGCGAAAAATGGCAGTAAAATCAAGAAAAATAGTGCTAATGTGCCATGAATATCCTGAATAGGATTAATTTTAGGAATGGGGATAGATCCAAATCTTTTGTCAAAAGTGTTGTAAATTAGAAACCCGCTGATAATTGCACCAATTACTAAAGTTCCGCTGATACCATGCAAAATTCTTAATATTAAGGGTTGATAGGGTGTTGAACGGTTCATAAGCTGATATAACAAGAGAGTGTATAATTCATATTATCACTTTTTAAGATTTAAACACAATGAATATCAAAAGTCCTCTCCGTTATCCTGGTGGAAAATCTAGAGCAATTAAAAGTATCGCCGAATGTCTTCCAAAAAAGTTTTCCGAATTCAGAGAACCTTTTGTTGGTGGTGGTTCAGTTTTCATTTATCTCAAACAACAATTTCCCAATTTAAAGATTTCCATTAACGATTTAAATCCAGAATTATTTTTATTTTGGCATTTGGCAAAATCTGATTTATCTAAATTAGTTTCTCAAATTCGTCAAGTAAAAGAAAATTACCAAGACGGAAAATTACTCTTTGCTAAACTAGCCCGTGTAGATGTTAACACATTATCAGATTTAGAAAGAGCAACGCGCTTTTTTGTTCTGAATAGAATTACATTTTCAGGAACTATAGAATCAGGAGGATTTTCTTTAGAATCTTTCCACAAAAGATTTACCAATTCATCAATAGAGCGATTGGAAAAATTAGAAAACATATTAACACCAGATATCAAAATCACCAATTTAGATTATACTTATCTTATAAATGAACCAGGGAAAGATGTATTCATATTTTTAGATCCTCCTTATTTCCAAGCGGAGAAATCTAAATTATATGGTAAAAAAGGCGATTTACATACAGGATTTGATCATCAAAGATTTGCTTTAAACTTAAAACAATGTCCCCACAATTGGTTAATTACCTATGATGATTGTCCAGAAATAAGAGAAAACTTTAAATGGGCAAATATCATTGAATGGGAACTACAATATGGCATGAATAACTATAAACAAAAAAAAGCCGAAAAAGGCCAAGAACTATTCATTAGTAATTACTAAGTAGGTTGGCGTTAAAAATTGTCGTTATGACGAGGGAATAGGTGACAGGGAAGAGGCTTCGCTGTGACGGTTTTGGGCAACTTTACTTTTCGTTACCTGCGTAGACTAAGACAAAATTCAAGTTATTAAAGGTTTTAAAGGTTTTAAACCCATGCAGGTGAGTTTAACTTTGGTAGCAGCGATTTCTAGTCGCTAAGTGTGTAATAAATTAAACTCATCTTTGCCTTCTTTCTCCGCGCCTGTGCGTGAAACAAAAAGCCATTTGTCGGTAAAATTATATTCAACATTATCAAAAACCCGAACCATGGATTTTACTATTTGGTCTAACTTACTCAAACAATTATTAGAAGGTCAATCATTATCCCGCAGCCAAGCAGCAGAATTAATGCAAGGGTGGATAAAGGAAGCTATTCCCCCAGAATTATCCGGGGCGATTTTAATGGCTTTAAATTTTAAAGGTGTTTGTGCTGAAGAATTAACAGGCATGGGAGAGGTTTTAAAATCTCTATCTTCCGTGGCTATCAATAAAAGCGACCATGGCCAATTTCTGCCATTAATTGATACTTGTGGTACTGGTGGTGACGGCGCTTCTACATTTAATATTTCCACCGCTGTGGCTTTTGTGGTCGCTGCTGCTGGTGTACGGGTGGCTAAACATGGTAGTCGTTCTGCTTCTAGTCTCACGGGAAGCGCTGATGTTTTGGAAGCGTTGGGAGTTAATTTGACTGCTACCAGTGAAAAAGTCCAAGCAGCAGTCGAAGAGGTGGGAATTACCTTTTTATTTGCACCGGGGTGGCACCCAGCACTAAAAGCAGTAGCCCCTTTACGGCGAAATCTCAAGGTAAGAACCGTATTTAATTTACTTGGTCCTTTAGTAAATCCCCTGAATCCTACTGGCCAGGTGATTGGTGTGTTTGATCCGAAACTCATAGCTACTATGGCTGAAGCTTTGCATCTCCTGGGGACACAAACGGCTATTGTTTTACATGGTCGAGAAAAATTAGACGAGGCTGGTTTGGGTGATATTACTGATTTGGCGATCTTGAAGGATGGTCAAGTATCCTTAACTACTCTTAATCCCCAGGAGGTAAATGTCAAAGCTGCTGACATTACCGCTGTTAAGGGTGGTAATGCACAAGAAAATGCTGTAATTCTCAAAGAAGTTTTGCAGGGAAAAGGAACGCAACCACAACAAAATATAGTAGCGTTAAATGCTGCTTTAGCATTGCAAGTAGCCGGGGTTGTTCCCTGGTTAAATCATGCTCAGGGGGTGACTCTAGCTAAGGAAATTTTACAAAGCGGTAGTCCCTGGACAAAGTTGGAACAGTTAATTCAATTCCTGGGGGGTTAGCTTCTGAGTGGGTTTGGGGACGAAATTCTACAACATGACGTTTGATAGTTACATCGTAATTACCGAAAAAGTCATGTCCTAAAAGTCCTATTTCTAATTCCGTACCAGCGATCGCTACTGAAACTTTATTTACCCTCATACCCTCGACTTCCATGGAATCAAGGTAGCCAATGGGAAATTCCACAGCTTTAGCACTAGCGGTATTAGCTTTAGCTTTCCCGGTTGGTACTACACCTAAAGCCGCTGCTATCTTCTGAGTAATTACTGTCCCACTTGCACCTGTATCTACAATCATTTCAAATTGTTGTGTACCATTGAAAGTAACTTCAATAATTGGTGTACCACCCATCCGCCGCTTAATTGGGACAATAACTACCTCATTTCGGCGAGGTAGCATTGCTAATGGGGCAGAAGTAGGTAATGATAGAGGTTTTGAGCTTTGAATAGGAGTTGGTGGTTTGGGAACATCAATGATCACTGGTTGTGGCTGGGTAAGGGAGGATGTTAAATTTGTTGGTTTAGCTTGTTGACGAGCATAAGCAATTTCCCGACGATACTCAACAATTTGGCTTTGAGCAAAGGCGAAATTGCTACTATTACGCTTAATCTTTTTCATGAGAGCGATCGCATCTTGAAACAGACTGATTACCAAATTCCAATCATCCACAGATACAGCAGATTGGCTGATACTTTTAGCACCAGCAGCTTTATCGAGAGCCATTTCCAAAGTGCTTAATTGAGTTGGAGAAGATTCTAATGGGTTTGATGTGGGACTAACCAACGGTTGTGTAAACTGACTAGGAGAATGAATTGCGGCCAAACTCCCAGTAGCCAAAGATGGCTTAGATTCATCCGTGGTTATTTTCTGCTGATCTTGATTACAAGCAGCAGTTAGAAACGCTAAACTAACCGAACAAGGAATGAGGGCTAGACGAGACAAAGAGTATTTAAGCATAATGGATATTTTAACCGCCCTGGCTGCTCTTACCAAGTTTAACCCCGCCACCAAATTAAAAATGCTTGGCCGTTTAATCATTGCAAAATTAAAGTTTTGATTGTGAATTTCTGGTAATATGTGTATATATATGGTTTTTTGCAAAAGATTGTTTGTATAGTAATTACGGGAAAGTTCTTGGTTGCCGATGAATATGGTATGGAAATATTCAAAACTATCATTTATATACAAGTAGAGGTATTAATCATGTCTAGCGCGGTTTTAATTGATTTTGATCAAATTTATCAAGTTCGGGGCAATAAGGTTGCTTCTACTTCAAAATTTGATGAAATTGCTTCACATTTAAAAAAAGCATCTAGAGAGATCAAAACCGAGTGGAGCAATTTTTCGACTGAACAACGTGATTACTTAAGAGATTTTGCCTACTCTTGTATTGAACCAACCCAGAAAGCTACAGGGTTTTTGGAGATTCTCAAATCAAAAATTTATTTGCTCTTTTTGAATCTTACCTCCCAACGAGAATCTTTTGATGCTTGTGTTCATGCTATTGATTTCTTGGTTGAGACAATTCTTGATTGTATTGAGCAAGATGATCCCGGTTATCAGGCTGTTTTATCTGATACTTTAGAGGAATTGCGTTTAAATTACGAACGGATTCCAGAAGTAAAGCCGGAGGATAGTAGTGTCTGGTTGCGAAATATATTCGATGAGGCCATTGCCGAAGTTTAAGCTTAGTCTTATTAGGCTTGTTAAAACTCACTACAAAAAAAACAAAAGAGCTAGAGATTCATTTGAGACTTTGATACAAAATTATACAGAGACTCTTGCCAAAGATCCGTTTTTTGATGAATCAGATAGCGAGAATTTCCCTAAAGGTGCTTACAAACCAGATTTTGAATTTAGAAAAATTCGGTTTTTAATGCCGGAACTTCAAGGCGCTTCTCGTAGAGGCCGATTTATGTATGTTGTTCATCAAGCTTCTTGTTCTGTCTATCCTGTATGGGTTTATACCCATGAAGAATATCCTAAAAGACCTAGCGACCAGGACTTGAAAGAACAACTGACAATTATAGAAATGAATATTGTAGAGTCCCCACCTTCATAAACCATGAGAAAATATACCTTTACAGTCTTCTAAAAAAATAAGTTATAGAAGATATAAAACCCCTTTATCTCTCCAATTACCAATTACAAACGATCTATGCCTCTATCTGAAACAATTCCGGCGCTATTAGTCCTAGCAGACGGCTCCACTTATCGCGGTTGGTCCTTCGGTGCTACGGGGACTGCCATTGGAGAAATCGTATTTAACACTGGTATGACCGGATATCAAGAAGTGTTAACCGATCCTAGCTACTGTGGACAAATCGTTATTTTTACTTATCCAGAATTAGGTAATACTGGTATTAATAATGAAGATGAAGAGTCTAATAAACCTCATGTTCAGGGAGCGATCGCTCGGAATATTTGTCACAAACCAAGTAACTGGCGTTCCAGCCAATCCCTACCCAAATACCTGCAAAAGCACCAAATACCGGGCATTTATGGCATAGATACCCGATCGCTAACTCGGAAAATTCGGATGTGTGGAGCAATGAATGGTGGTATTTCCACAGCAATTCTCGATGAAACAGAATTGTTAGAAATGGTACAAGCTGCTCCCAACATGACAGGTTTAAACCTAGTCAAAAAAGTAACTACAAAAGCCGTTTATGAATGGCAAGAAACCACAACAGCCCCCTGGGAATTTAACCCCCAAGCGGTAGCTAAAATTAGCGAAACCTACACCGTTGTGGCCTTAGACTTTGGAATCAAGCGGAATATCTTGCGGCGTTTAGCCAGTTATGGTTGTCGTATTATAGTTGTTCCTGCCGATACACAACCAGAAGAAATTCTCAAATACAATCCAGATGGTATTTTTCTCTCTAACGGACCTGGAGACCCTGCTGCCGTCACAGAAGGTATCAACACCACCAAAGCCTTACTAGACAGCCAAAAACCCATGTTTGGCATTTGTATGGGACACCAAATTTTAGGTCACGCGCTCGGAGCAGAAACCTTTAAACTAAAATTTGGACATCGGGGTTTAAATCAACCGGCGGGACTGCAAAAGCGAGTAGAAATTACCAGCCAAAATCACAGTTTTGCCCTTGACCCAGACTCCCTACCAACTACAACCGTTGAAGTCAGCCATTTAAACCTCAACGATTTAACTGTAGCTGGAGTGCGACACAAATCTCTACCTGTGTTTTCTGTTCAGTATCATCCAGAGGCCAGTCCTGGACCCCATGATGCTGATTACCTGTTTGAACAGTTTGTGCTAGAAATGCAAGCAGCACGTCAATAAATTTGAGATTTTGGATTGGCGATTTGAGATTGAACCCCCGGATTAAACCACAAAGGCCAGGAGTTACGCATTGACAACTGGGATTTATGCCAGCAGTGCTAAAACCTAAACCCAAAACAATCTCAAATCTCAAATCTCAAATCTCGAATTTTTAGTCATGGACAAATTGCCCACAAACCATCTATACTAGAACGTTTACTTTTAGTAAAAAGCATGAGGAGGAAATTATAGCTGAACCACTAAATCTAACCGTGAGCCTGAGAGGTACACGCGAACTCCGGGATAACTGTCAGCTATTCCGCCTCACAGGCTTATTAGACGCTTTCTCTGAGCCAACATTTCGGAAGACACTCGGTAGTAAAATTGATGAAGGTCCAAAACACATAATTTTGGATCTTTCACAAATAGACTTTGTGGATAGTTCTGGATTGGGTGCGCTTGTACAGTTGGCCAAGCAAGCTCAAACTGCCAATGGCACTTTACAAATTGTCACTAATGCTCGCGTCACCCAAACCGTTAAGCTTGTTCGTTTAGAAAAGTTTCTTTCCCTACAAGGGACAGTTGAGGAGGCCTTAGCAAATCTCAACGCATCTTGATTATTTGGGTGGAAAATCTAAATTAGGCTATCCGATGTTAAAGGATAGCTTAATTTTAACAGAGCAAAAATTTATCTTTGATTGTGGTAATT
>NZ_KE384618.1:5804-7120 GCF_000426905.1 Dolichospermum circinale AWQC131C | reverse complement strand
GGGCTGAAGATGTACCTCATAAGAGCGGAAACCCCTGTAATTTTTTGAGTTGGGTAGAACGGAGTGAAACCCAACATTGGCAGGAGTTGAGCAGATTTTGTTCCTCAAACCAATCTCCATAAACCTGGAATTTCCGACTTATATCATGTCCGGTTGAACACTTATCATATCTGTTGAGGCAGGTAATGGGTAATTGGTAATTGGGAAAAGGCAATACAATGATCAACTAGATCCTAAGTGATTGGGTAGATATGATATTAAAGGAAACATATTATTCTATAATAGAAATTCTGAAATTTTGATAGCAACACGATCCTAGTCGAAAATACTGGGTGTGAATAAACGTAAATCATCTGGTTTACGTGACGCTACACTATGACAGCCCATCAAATTAGTTGATAGGACGAGAAAACAATACCAGTAAATTTTGGCGATCGTTACTAATTTATAATATGCTCAGTATGCGAACATTGCTTTGACAATCAAAATAATGTTGACAAAAATTATCTCCCGATGTAGTGCTTTTTTAAGGAATGATTAATCTGTGAAGTCGAAGGAGGAAACAGCCCAACATGAAGAAGATGAAACTACCGCGCAGGATTCATCAGACATTAACCCATGGTTGGTAAATGCGACCCAACTGCCCCAGCAAATATCCCCAGATCAAATAAAACAGATATCTCCTTCCGCTTTAGCTTATTTGGGGGATGCAATTTATGAATTATATGTTAGAATGTTTTTTCTGTGGCCACAACAACGACTGGAAAACTACCATCGTTGTGTAGTGGATCAGGTAAGAGCAGAAACACAAGCGATACATTTGCGAATGTTAACTCCTTACTTGAGGAGTAACGAATTAGAAATTGTCCGCAGAGGTCGTAACTCTGCCCATTGTCGTCATAAACGACTCAATCCCGAAATTTATCAACAGGCAACTAGTCTAGAAACCCTAGTTGGCTATTTATATCTTACTGATTACCCCCGTTTAACCGAACTATTACAAAAACTCCCTCTGGAAAAATAGTCAGAAGCTGCATCTGGCAATTATTACTGATTTGTAATGGTTCATTAAATGAATATCATCGGGCTGTTCACTGATTTAAATCAAACCTCAATACTGAAATACTGCTATGACAAGTCAACCCAAAAAAAATAATTCCGCCAGCCAACCTAAGCGTGGGCAACCCGTAAAAATCAAGGGTAAGCGCGTTGTTCCTCACTCTGTCCGTAATCAAGGCAAAAGTGAAAGTAAACCTCGCACCTCTCGCTATGCTGCGGATAAATCCCCAGAAATTAGATTAAATAGAGAAGACAAG
>NZ_KE384618.1:0-5459 GCF_000426905.1 Dolichospermum circinale AWQC131C | reverse complement strand
AATTAGATTAAATAGAGAAGACAAGCCTTACACTCCTAAACCTCGCACCTCTGGCTATGGTGCTGATAAATCCCCAGAAATTAGATTAAATAGAGAAGACAAGCCTTATACTCCTAAACCTCGCACCTCTGGCTATGGTTCTGAGCAGTCTTCAGAAATCACATTAGCTGAAGGTAAACCCTTCAATGCTAGATACCGTCCCTCTTACCCATCTTCTCAGCCGTCTTCAGAAATTACACCCACAGAAGAAAGTGATCTCATTTACGGTCGTCACCCAGTTTTAACTGCTTTGGAAAATAAACGTAGCATTAACAAGCTGTGGATTACTACCCGCCTCCGTTATGATCCCAGATTTCATCATTTGATTTTGCAAGCCAAGGATAATGGCGCAGTTATTGATGAAGTTGAACCAATGCGGTTAGACCAAATTACTGGTCGGGCTAATCACCAAGGAATAGCCGCTCAAATTTCTCCTTATTCCTATACTGAATTAGAGGATCTGATTACTAAGGCTAAATCTATTACTGATCCTGTAATTGTTGTTGCCGATGGTATTACTGATCCCCACAACTTAGGGGCAATTATTCGCACAGCAGAAGCTATTGGCGCTCATGGTTTGGTGATTCCCCAAAGAAGGGCCGCAGGAATTACTTCAACGGTGGTGAAAGTGGCAGCGGGAGCATTAGAAACCTTTCCTGTAGCTAGAGTTGTTAATCTTGGTCGGGCTTTAGAACAGTTAAAAGAAGAAGGTTTTTGGATTTACGGCACTGCTGTTACAGGTAGCGAACCATTGCAAAGCGTTAAATTTAGTGGTCCGGTGGTTTTAGTCGTGGGTGGTGAGGGTGAAGGTCTGGGAATGTTAACACAACGTTCTTGTGATGTTTTGGTATCTATTCCCTTACAGGGTAAGACTCCTAGCCTCAATGCCTCCGTGGCAACTGGTATGGCACTTTACGAAATTTATCGTCAAAAATCGCAAAATACGCTGTACTTTGATAAACTACAAACAATTGCTTTGAAAAAAGAATAATCAAAGGGTTGGAAACTGTTTGTAGTTAAACCAGTCGGGGTAAAATTGGACAAAGCTGATTTAGTGGACAAATATCCACGAAATCAGCAACTATAAAGAAATGTAAAAGATAATAAATTTAACCTATTCTCACACACTCAGTCACACCTTTATCATTCAGCGGAAACCATGAAAACAATTTGGAATAACCTTCAAGAAGGGTTGATTAATACATTAAACCTCCTGGGACTTGCTTGGTGGGTCAAAATTATCACACAGAATCCCAAGTGTACATACTACTTCGGTCCATTTTTCAGTTCTGTGGAAGCAAATAAAGCCAGTCTTGGCTATATAGAAGATTTAGAAATTGAAGGAGCGCAGGGAATTATAGTCAATGTAGAACGTTGTAAACCTAGTGTGTTGACAATTGCTGAAGATTTGGGGGAATGGATTGACCGTAAAGTAAAGCCTGTCTTTAGCGGTCAAATATAGTCTCACAAGTAATTAATTGGGCTGTCACCGTTCCCAGGATTAGCCTGGGAACGGTCTTTGTATAACGTTAAAATAGTACAAATATTGAAAATCTCAAAGATGCTATCAATTGTGTTTTAATGCCTGCCATTATTGATGCGAGAATAGCATTGATGCAAGCCATTAGAAAATAGTATAATCGAGGGTGATTTGGTATTTAATTCATCTCACCCTCTGCTGACTAGATGATGTAAAACAGTTAAAACTATTCCCTATTCCCTGTTCCCTGTTCCCTGTTCCTAAACAAGAGTTACATTTAAGGATCTTCTGGAAACACCCATTTTGGTGGTTCTGTCATTTTTTTCCGCAATCTTTCTTCAGCTATTTCTAGCATTTTGTCTAGGGAAGTTTCAGCGATAAATTTTGAAGTTGATTCTCTAAACTCGATATTGGGACATTGATCACCTAAAACACATCCGTTAACACAAGATTCAGCACAGTTAATTTTTTGTTCCATAATTAATTCCGCCAGAATTTTTACTATTATTGGTAATGGTATTGGTAATGGGTAATTACCTTATTTCTTTCTTAAACTAGTGTACTGTAGGGGTTTAAGATTGTGCTTTTCCTCTATCCCGGAAGTAGAATAACCCTTCATGTCTGAATTATTGGCTAATACTGGAACTATTGCGGCGATCGCTACTGCTGTTGTCCCTCAACAAGGTAGTGTAGGTATTGTGCGGGTTTCTGGTGATCATGCCATAGCCATCGCTCAAACTCTATTTTATGCCCCAGGGCGACAAATTTGGGAAAGTCACCGGATTCTTTACGGTTATATCCGTCAACCTGAAACAAAGCAAATTATTGATGAGGCTTTATTATTGATCATGAAAGCCCCCCGTTCTTTTACCCGTGAAAATGTAGTAGAATTTCATTGTCATGGGGGGATTATGTCGGTACAACAAGTGTTACAATTATGCTTAGAAAATGGTGCCAGATTAGCCCAACCGGGAGAATTTACTTTAAGAGCATTTTTAAATGGTAGGTTGGATTTAACCCAAGCGGAAAGTATCGCTGATTTGGTGGGAGCAAAATCACCTCAAGCTGCTCAAATGGCTTTGGCTGGGTTACAGGGTAAATTAGCCGCACCTATTCGCAAATTACGGGCTAATTGTTTAGATATTTTGGCAGAAATTGAGGCCAGAATTGATTTTGAGGAAGATCTACCACCTTTAGATCAAAAAAGAATTATTACCGAAATTGAGCAAGTGACCGGGGAAATTAACAAATTATTAGCAACAAAAGATCAAGGTGAATTATTACGAACTGGTTTAAAAGTGGCCATAGTGGGGCGGCCTAATGTGGGAAAATCAAGTTTATTAAATGCTTGGAGTCGGAGCGATCGCGCCATTGTCACAGATTTACCAGGAACAACCCGCGATGTGGTAGAATCTCAATTAATTGTAGGAGGAATTCCCGTACAGGTGCTAGATACAGCGGGGATTCGGGAAACAACAGATCAAGTAGAAAAGATTGGTGTAGAGCGATCTCATCGTGCTGCTAATGCTGCTGATTTGGTCTTATTTACTATTGATGCTACCGCAGGTTGGACACCAGCAGATCAAGAAATTTATGCACAAGTAAAACACCATAATGTAATTTTAGTAATTAATAAAATTGATCTGATTTCATTAGCAGAACAAGAAAACCTTAAATCCCAAATCCTAAATCCTAAATCCCAAATTGTCACAGCCGCAGCCATAAATCAAGGAATTGATCGGTTAGAAATGGCGATTTTAGAAATAGTTCAAGCCGGAAAAGTTCAAGCTGCTGATATGGATTTGGCAATTAATCAACGCCAAGCAGCAGCTTTAATAAAAGCGAAAAGCGATTTAGAACAACTGCAATTTACAATCACTGAACAATTACCCTTAGATTTTTGGACAATTGATTTAAGAGGTGCAATTCAAGCCTTAGGAGAAATCACCGGTGAAGAAGTTACAGAATCAGTTTTAGATCGGATTTTCAGTAGGTTTTGCATTGGTAAATAAATCAGATCAGTTCATATTTTTTATTCAGTAATATCGCTATTTTAATATTTCCTAACATTTAGTTGTATTGGGATTTTCAAATTTCCCAGGTTCACTAACGAACAATTGATTTAAAATCACCTTACCTGAAGGATCTATTACCTCTAATCTGATCAATTCCCGTTGCACAATTTGCCAAGAAACTCGATATTTATATTTACCATTGGTCCACGTGAATACCGGACGCGCTTGAGTACCAGATGCTTTAGCACCAATTAAACAAATTTGTTTACCTGTTTTGAGATTTAAGTTTTTGTAGTAATATTTACCCTGAGCTTGCCAAAGTGTTAAATTCCAACTGGGTGGTTGTAGTTGTCCTTCGACATCAAAAAATTTTCCCTCTGGAAAAGCAAGATTAGCTACAGCTTGACTCGGAACATAAATATCTGCAACTATGGGTAAAGAAAGACCCAAAACTAAGGAGAGGGCTATGGCTTTGATTTGCATGATAATTATTCACTCAACACTAACTCAACACTAATATTACTCTTCTATTTTTTAGAGCAACTTGATTCTAGTTATAATACTTAATTGTATCATTCCTTGCATAAATCTTTAAATTAAATTAAAATTAAACATTGTCATAAAACTTGAAATAATCCGTTATATGTGAAGAAAGTTGTGGAAGCATTGCAATTTGTAACTATTTTGTACAACCATTAGGCATAATCCTTTAGACTAGATTTCCATAGAAATATCAAACATTGAAAATGGAGACAAGGATCAATGACTACGATAAATTTATCTGGCCATGAGTTTGTAGTTGCTATTTCCTCAGTCGCTTGTATTCTCGGTTTATGGTTGCTAAATGATGATCATCAAGAAATAGACGATATCCAACAAACAGAAGCAGATTTATTAAGAATGACTTTTGGTTATTGGTTAGTTTATTGTCTGGCTTTTGCGATGGAAAAAGTATTTTTATTTGATGAGGAAGCTATCATCATATTTTTGAGAATTACTACAGCTTTGTCATATTTTTTAACATTTTCTTGTATTTTGAGTTTACCGTTACATAGATTTGCAATTCATAAAATTGAAGAATAATCAAAAGTCAAGGTTAAAACTGAAATTTAGTTCTAACCTTGCTGTTTGTAAATTCATAATTTACGCAATTTTCATAGCAATGGCTATCGCACTTTCCAGTTCATCCTGTAGTAAAGTTGTGAGGATAAACACCTCCTGTACTGTTTTACCCTGACGCGCAATGATTTTATAACCACCGCGAATGGGTACTGACACACGCAACTGCATTTTTGGAGCATGACCCCTGGCTCTCCCAATTACCGCAGGGGTGACAGTAAGAATGCCATTGTGTTGACACAAACGTTCTAAAATGGGAATTAGACCGGGAATATGGGTAGAGTGATTCCAAACAAGTCTACCATCGGTGGGTTTAGACATATTAGGCTGCTTCCAGGGGAGCCATTGTCAACCCAGCGCGACGTAGTTGTTGGTGGTATAATTCCGCTGGTTCTTGGGGTCCTGTCCAGACAATTGCTCGTCCTTCGTAGTGAACCTGATTAGTCAGATCCCACGCGCGATCGCTCGACATACCAGGAATATACTTCATTAAGCATTCAGCGACGTGCTGAAAAGTGTTAAAATCATCATTCAAGACAATCACCTTATAATTAGGATAGGTTTTGCGAGTCACTTGATTAACCCGGTCAGGTGTCACAGTTGGTGCTGAGGCCATAGTATACACATCCACAAGTTTTGTCACCATAGAAAAATGAGCCAAAAACGACTTTGTTCAAACTAAGATTACAAATAACTAGTTTAATCTATTGCTGACTGGGTTAGTAGTCAAGCACAAGCCGATAATACAGCACTTCCCGGTGTTATGAGGTACAGTAACAACAATTAGTGAACCAATTTTTTAAATG
>NZ_KE384617.1:30726-52884 GCF_000426905.1 Dolichospermum circinale AWQC131C | reverse complement strand
TTTATCAAGAAAAGATCACTATTCTTTTCTTCTTTACCTCGGAGAATGAAAACCCCCTGCTTGGATAGCGGCCACAGTTCCACCTGTGCCACCACCGACTACTAATACATCGGTTGTATAAATTTGATTCATGTTATCTTTGTAAGATTACGGCAATTTTGCTGGTAAATAAACCACGGCTTTTTTTTTCGCGCAGAGGAGGAAGATAATCAAGGTGTGGTTTAAATGGCCCAAAACTGCTGTAAATTAAAAGTTAAAAGACATTTATCACAAATGCTCAAAAACCGTGGGTTGGATTAAGCGATAGTGTAACCCAACAAAAACTTTGATCATGTTAGGTTTGTTTAGGTTAACCCAACCTACAGCTATGAAATTACAGCGATTATCTTCTTATGTATTAGAAGATCCATTCAATTTATTAACCATTAGCTAAATCTTTCTTTGTACTACTTTTGGTCCTAGTTAGTTACTAGAACAGGGTAAAGCGTAATGTGCTTTACCGTTCTATAAAGTCTAATTACAATTTAGTCCCGCACTCAGAACAGAAATTATGATTAGCTTGGTTTTGTGTGCCACAATTGCTGCAAGAAATTGATTCTACAGCGGTTTTTGGTGTTTGTTTAGGTAGACCAACCATTTGGGAGTTATTCTTGCCAGGGGCTACCATGGGATAGCAGTTTTCATCTCTGGTAACATGAACATTGACAATGACTGGTCCATTATGTTTCAGCACTTCGGCAATTTTATCTGCCAATTCTTCCCGCTGACTAATTACCATGCCTTTAATACCATAAGCCTGGGCTAAAAGCTCAATATCAGGCATTCCTACTTCCATGTTAGAAGATGAATAACGCTGGCCATAGAAGGCTTCTTGCCATTGTCGCACCATTCCCTGCCAACCGTTATTTAAAATTATGGTCTTGACATTAATTCCATATTGTGCTAGTGTTCCCAATTCTTGTAAACACATTTGGAAACTGGCATCACCGCTGATACAGATTACTTCTTCGTCTGGAAATGCTACCTTTACGCCCATGGCCGCTGGAACACCAAAACCCATTGTGCCTAAACCGGCGCTAGAAATCCAGCGTCTTGGACCATTTTTGAGGAATTGGGCAGCCCACATTTGATGTTGACCAACATCTGTGGTGTAAAATGCGTGCGGAGCTTGTCTACCAACTTCGACAATTACTTCTTGGGGTGAAATACTATCGGCATGATGGGGTACAATTAAAGGGTAATCTTGTCGCCAACGGTTAATTAGGTTTAACCATTCTTGGTTTTGGTTTGGTGTGGCTTTCCTCTTTGCGTCTTGACATCGGTGTAATAGGTCTTTTAAGACGTTTTTTACATCCCCCACAATGGGAACTTCGGGAACGCGGTTTTTACCGACTTCTGCGGGGTCAATGTCAATGTGAATGACTTTGGCTAAGGAGGCAAATTCGTCTAGTTTTCCTGTAACTCGGTCATCAAATCTCGCCCCAACGCAAATTAATAAATCACAATTTGTCACAGCAAAGTTTGCGTAGGCTGTGCCGTGCATTCCCAACATTCCCAAAGACAGGGAATGATGTTCGTCAAATGCACCGATACCCATTAAGGTGGTGGTGACGGGAATATTGAATAATTCGGCTAGTTGTTTGACTTCTTCATGGGCATTGGCTGCGATCGCTCCCCCTCCAACATACAACAAAGGGCGACGACTTTCCCGAATTAATTGAATGGCGGCATTAATTTGGCGGGGATTTCCCTTGACTGTGGGACGATAACCCGGTAATTTAATTGAACCTGGGGCTACAGGAACATAATCAAATTCTTCTAAGGCTACATCTTTAGGAACATCAATTAAAACAGGACCAGGTCTACCTGTACTGGCAATGTGGAAAGCTTCAGCGACAATCCGCGCCATATCTTTAGCATCACGAACTACGTAAGAATGCTTAACAATGGGTAAAGTAATCCCATAAATATCTGTTTCCTGAAAAGCATCTGTACCAATTGCGGCTCGTGGTACTTGTCCTGTGACTACAATCATGGGTATGGAATCCATGTAAGCTGTAGCAATACCTGTGACTAAGTTTGTTGCCCCTGGTCCAGAAGTACCAAAACATACTCCTACCTTACCAGTAGCACGGGCGTAACCGTCAGCAGCGTGGGATGCTCCTTGTTCGTGTCTAACTAAGATATGCTTAACTGTACCCGCTGCTTCTATTTTGTAGAGGTCATCATAAATGGGTAGAATTGCGCCACCGGGATAACCAAAAATATGCTCAACACCATGACGAATAAGACTATCTATGAGCGCGAAACCTCCAGAAGTCCGTTGGGGGTGAACTGGGGAATTTGGGGATACAGAAGACTGGTTGTGATTTTCAGATTTTGGGGGACTGATGGAAGAAGACGAAAGCACGGTTTAGGCCTCAAGGTATAACTAAAATTAACGCTTAGATTTTGTATTTTAAGACTTGATTTTAATTTAAAAATTCTCACAGATCATAAATTCAGATGCGATGAGAATAGATTTAGATTGTACAACCTTAGATCACATCTTGCAATACTTTACGAGTATTTTGCCAGGACCAGATACCGATAGCTCCCACAAATACACTCATTCCTAATAATACAACAGATAAACCAAAGGCATTAACTAATTTGGTTGTAATTAATAGGGGTGCGGTCAGGGCGATATTAATGGCATGATTTTGAAAGCCAAAGACTTTACCGTGCATTTCTGGTGGTGTTTGTTGCTGAATCAAGGTTTGCATTGGCACGTTAACAAAAGCTGCACCTATGCCTAAGAAAATACAGAGTCCTAATGCTAAGGGTTGGTTGTCAATAAAAATGAATAAACCTAGAGAGAATGCCATAGTTATAAACCCAATTAAAGGCAAGGGTTTATGATGTAAACGATGGCCGAAATGCCCTAAAATAGCCGCACCTATCACCATACCCACCCCAGCAGCAGCGACAAAGGAGCTAAATTCTTCCGGTGCTAAATGTAACCTAGCAGCCATACCAATGGCTAATTCTATCAGGGCAGCAAATACGCAGTATAAGGTGACAATTTGCAGCATAGCATTCCATACTAGCCGATTTTGTTTGAGATAGCGTAGTCCTAATATAAATTCAGACCAGGGATTAATTGGGGCTGTCTCTTGGTTAATTTGTCTGTGTTCCCGAAAATGAATGGGCATCATGATCAGGGCAGAAAGCAGGTATAAGCAGCCAACTACCAATTCTTTACCAAAGCCCTTGTTAAAACTTTCAAACCAATTTAACATAGGGGTAGCCACGGCATTACCAATAATTAACGCAGCCATCATTGTGCTGCTGAATAAGGCATTGGCAGCCATTAAACCTTCTTTTTTGACCAAAAGCGGAATAGCAGCCTGTTCTGCTGGGGCAAAAAACTGGGTAATGGTGGAGATAGAAAAGGTGAAGAAGAGGAGAATGGCAAATTCTCGCGGTAGGAAGGGAATTAAGATCATTAACACCCCACGCACCGCATCTGAACCAACCATAATCAGTTTTTTTGGTACACGGTCAACGATAATACCACCGACAGAACCAAACAACATGGCTGGGACGGTAAATGCCATATACAAATAAAAACGCCCGTCTTCTCCTCCACTATTAATGGGCAAATAGAGTTTGAGTAAGGCAATCATTAATACAAAAAATACCTTGTCAGCCAATTGGGAAATCAGTTGTCCAATCCATAGAAGCATAAAGCCTCTATTTTTTACCAGCGCTGCAAATCCGTGATTAATAGTAGTAGATTCGTTATGCAACATTAGATACTTTTACTTTGAGAATAATTGGGGTAATTACGCATGACATAATCAAGGTTAGGGGCAAAAAAAGGGAGATGTCGAGATGAATTACTTTTGATTAATAATAAGCTTTTCGGTAACATTTTTCCTAATTCCTGAAATAATCACTATTGATTATCATACTGTTGTAATATGAAATTGAGAAATTCACAGGCGGTCAGGTAGTTTTTGGGTGGAGAGAACCCAGAGGGGGGGTTTACCCATTTCCCTGGGACTGTTTGGGGGGACTGCCACATTGATAGATGGTCAACTGCTGGATCTGCGTAAAAGTTATTTTCTTTTATACCGAGATAAGCTGAAGTCCAATGAGTGTAATAATCATGACTTAAACGATGAATGGGAAAGTTGCCTCCTAGAGGGACTCCCCAACCGTCAATGGCAATAAAAGCCTGAACGTGACCTCCCAAAAGTTGCCACCCTGTAGCAGCACCTATACCTCCAATTACACCCGCACTAAAGCATAAGAATATCAGAGGAGATTCTAGCTTATCACGGAGGCGATCGCGCAAGAAATGTAAAATATGAAATGTTGATAAAGTTAAATAGCCTTCTCCTGGAAAAATTAGTATATCTACTGGCTTTTTCATGTTAAAACTTTTTCTGTCTTGATTTAAGCATTCTTGGATAAAGCTTTGAGTTAATTCTGGTGCATGAATTCCGGGACAAATAATAATGGGCATTTATTTTTTATTTTCTGATTTGTCATAATTTTCTACTAAATTAACATGAAAATTTACCGCAGATGAACGCAGATAAACGCTGATAAAGAAAAAGGATAATTATTCTGTGTAGCTTTGGAGAAAATTGGTCGGATTCGTGAATAATTAGTTTTATAATAAGTGCAAAAATTTTTTGATCTTAAATTAGATTATGCAAACTGACTATTTACTAAATCTACCTCTCATGGGTTGCGGAACTTGGGCTTGGGGAAATCAATTACTTTGGGGATACAATCAAAGTATGGATAACCAGTTGCAAGAGGTATTTAATCTCTGTGTTAGCAATGGTGTGACATTATTTGATACGGGTGATTCCTACGGTACTGGCAAATTAAAAGGACGCAGTGAGTTACTTTTAGGAAAATTTTGCCAAGAATATCAAGAAATAAATAAAGAGAATATTTGTATTGCGACTAAGTTGGCTGCATACCCTTGGAGGTGGACTAGAAACTCGATTATATCAGCTTGTCATAGCTCGGCAAAAAGATTAGGTAAAAATGTTGATTTGGTGCAAATGCACTGGTCTACAGCTAATTATGCACCTTGGCAAGAAGTGGGTTTATTAGATGGTTTAGCGGATTTATATGAGCAAGGTTTAGTTAAAGGTGTGGGTTTGTCTAATTATGGGACAAAAAGACTTAAATGGGTGCATAAAAGATTTCAGGAAAGAGGGATACCTATTAAAACTTTGCAGGTACAATATTCACTTTTATCTACTTATCCAGTCACGGAATTAGGTTTAAAGGAAGTTTGTGATGATTTGGGAATTAGGTTAATTGCTTATAGTCCTTTAGGGTTGGGTTTATTAACCGGGAAGTTTTCGGAAAATGGGAGTTTTCCTAAAGGTATTCGTGGGTTATTATGTAAGCAGTTATTACCAGGAATGAAACCACTTTTAGGATGTTTACAGGCCATAGCAAATACCAGAAATAAAACTATGTCTCAGGTAGCTATTAATTGGTGTATTAGTAAAGGTACGATTCCTATTCCTGGCGCTAAAAATCTGGAACAAGCAAAGGAGAATATTGGGGCTTTAGCTTGGTTTTTGAGTGATAGTGAGGTGATAGAATTAGATGCTGCTGCTAATAGGGTGGAGAAGAAAATGGTGCAGAATATTTTTCAAACTAAGTAATCAGTAATATTCAACCCCATAACAAAAGAATCATGGTACAAACTTCTACTTTTATATTTCGTCTTTCCCAAGGACATTTGAATTTACTCACAGTTTGTCCTCGCAAATTCCAATATAGCTATTTAGAACAACTTAACACACCCATAGATCCTCAAAAGGAAGAATATCAAATTTTGGGTAGTCGTTTTCACTTACTTATGCAGCAGCGAGAAATGGGTTTATCCATTCATAATTTGTTAAAAGCAAATCCTCAATTAGAAAATTGGATGACTGATTTTACGAAAATTGCCCCGGAAATATTTACAACTAATATTAATAATCATCATCAAACTTTTCGAGAAAGTGAACATTATCGAACTTTGCAAATTGGAGACTACTTACTCACAGTTATTTATGATTTATTAATTACTGATCAAAATCAAGCTCAAATTCTCGACTGGAAAACCTATCCCCAACCACCAAAACCAGAAATATTAGCCCAAAATTGGCAAACAAAACTGTATATGTATATATTGGCAGAAACTAGTAACTATCTATCAGAAAATATCTCCATGACCTACTGGTTTGTACAATCAAAAGGGCAAACTAAAAATATCAAATTCACTTATAATGCACAACAACATCAAAAAACAGCACAGGAATTAAATCAATTATTAAACAACCTGACAAAATGGGTCAGAGATTATGAACATAATACACCATTACCACTTAAAGAATCTGATCAAATCTGTGAATCTTGTCAATTTGCTGTGCGGTGTCACCGTCAAAAAAACAAGGAAATAACTATGAATATTAACCAGCATTTTCCTAACTTAGAAAATATTGCAGAAGTATCACTTTAAACTTTAAAATTTAAACTTTAAGTAATACTTGATTATTATTTGCATCTTAGCGCGAAACTCTAATGGAATGGATTTTAAAAACGACTGAAAAACCCCCTGGTTGGTTTATTGAATTGGTGAAACGCTACGCACCGGGAATAAATGGTAATTTTGCTGCCCAATTATTTTGGCAACGGGAAATTAGATCTGAGGAAAAATTGGCGGCTTTTATTGATTATCAAGTTTATCAAAGTGCTGATTTTCAGGAATTTGGACAGGAAATGAATTTGGCTGTACAACGGTTAATAACTGCGGGAAAAAAAGGAGAAAAAATTGCTATTTGGGGAGATTTTGATGCCGACGGAATTACTGCCACTGCGGTATTATGGGATGGTTTGGGTGAATTTTTTCTACAACATCGTCAATTAAGTTATTATATTCCCAATCGTTTCACAGAATCTCATGGTTTAAATAGGTCGGGAATTGATATTTTAGCAAAGGCAGGTTGTAAGTTAATTGTTACTTGTGATACGGGAAGTACGAATGTTTCAGAAGTCATTTATGCCCAAAGTTTAGGGATAGATGTTATTATTACAGACCATCATACATTACCTTTAAAACGTCCTCCAGTCGTCGCAATTATTAATCCTCGTTATTTACCACGGGAACATCCTTTATTTCATCTTTCTGGTGTTGCAGTTGCTTATAAATTGGTGGAGGCTTTATATGCAGCTTTACCAGATATTCCCACAAATCCCTTAACTGATTTATTAGATTTAGTTGCAATAGGATTAATTGCAGATTTGGTGCAATTAAGTGGAGATTGTCGTTATTTAGCACAATTGGGAATTAAACAATTACACACAGATTATAAAAAATCACCAACAGCTAGAAGCAGGCCTGGTGTGGGTAAATTACTAGAATTATGCCAGAAAAATGGCGATCGCCCTACAGATATTTCCTTTGGTTTGGGACCGCGAATTAATGCTATTAGTCGCATTCATGGTGACGCTAGTTTTTGTGTGGAATTATTGACGAGTAGAGATATTGAACGTTGTCAAAAACTCGCAGAAGAAACGGAATTAGCTAATTCTCGTCGCAAGTCTTTACAAAAAGATGTTCAAGCACAAGTTACTAAAAAACTCGCACAATTAGACTTATCAACTACTAGTGTTATTGTTTTAGAAGATTCTCAATGGTCTGCTGGTGTTTTGGGTTTGGTTGCTGGCCAAATAGCCCAGGAAACAGGTCGTCCGACAATTTTGTTAAGCACAGAAGGAAAGGAAAAAGAAGCAGATTCTAGCCAATTTATAGCGCGAGGTTCAGCACGTTCTGTGAATAACATTGATTTATATCAATTAGTTCAAGAACAAGCTCATTTATTACATCGTTTTGGTGGACATCCTTTCGCAGCCGGTTTGAGTTTATTAGTAGAAAATATCCCTTTATTTACCGCGGCAATTAATCAGAAATTAAGGCAATCTTTAGGAGGAATTAATCTAACTGCAACGGTAGAAGCTGATTTAGTGGTGACAGTTGCAGATTTAGGTAAAGATTTATTTTTAGAACTGAAACTTTTAGAACCCTGTGGTATGGGAAATCCTATTCCCAAATTATTAATTAAAAATTGTTGGTTTGAAAATTTTTGGCATAAAAATCAACAGGATTTCCAAGGTAATAAAGTACAATATATTAAAACGGATTTTAGTATTCGAGATGATTCTACTAATAATGCTTTTCCAGGTATTTGGTGGGGACATTATAAAGAGGAATTACCTATTGGTAGATGTGATTGTATTGCCGAAATTGATTTTAATAGTTTTAAAAAACGCTATGAAATTAGATTAATTGCAGTTCGTTCTCATGTTGAAGATGAACTCAAAAATCATAATTATCCTCTAATTTTAGACGCGAGAAATCTAGAAAATTCCCAGGAAATTACCAATGAAAAATCACTATTAATTATGAAAGATTGTCCTACTAATTGGGAGGAGTTACGATTATGGTTCAAAAAATCTCTTGATCATCAACAACAATTAGTTATTGCTTGGAGAAAACCCCATAATCAAGAACCCAGAGATATTTGGTTAACTTTGTTAGGTATTGCTAAATATCTCAGTCGCACAAATAAATCTGTTAGCTGTATGCAGATTTTAGCAAGACTGGATATTAGTAAACAAAGCCTATATTTAGGATTGGAAGCTTTACAATATTTAGGGTTTATCGTCAAAATTAAAGATGATTATTTACAAATAATCTGGGATTCTATAGATGATCAAAAACCTGCTGATCATCTGATTAACCAATTTTTAGCTGCCGTTAGAGAAGAACAATTTCAACGGGATTATTTTTTTCATGTTCCTTTATCTATTATTGTTGCCATGATCATTGATTTTTCCCCAGTCTCAAAAAAAGGGGTGAATTAATGACGATTTCCCAGCACCCCAATCTCCATGTCAGGAGTGGGGTTTGCAGTTATACAAGTATCAAGTATCAAATGAACATTATATTATGTATTGAGATCAAAATCTCAGCCGTGACCTGTGATTTTGGTATAAATTAGTTAAAATGGATAGGAAAATAAATTACTCATGTTCAAACTGAGAAATTAGAGAAATAGGAAAATAAATAATTGTCCTCTTCTACTTATTCACAAAAATAGATGATTTATCTGGAGATTTAAGAGTTATCATATTTAGTAAAGATAAATTAAAAAACTTTTATAAACCCAAATTAATGTGGTGTATTCTCCAAAAGTTTGTGTTTCCCAACCTAGCTGTCCTATTCATTTAGTTAGCAAAACAGGACAAGCTGTAGAGATTTCGATTCATACTCCCAGTCCATATATCTGTGCTAACTGTGAACAGATATTACCAGACTGGAAACAACAACAGTTTTTGTGGGTGGTGCTTGTCTTGCAACAATCACGATATCCTCTGGAGGAAATGACCGCAGAAACGGAGAAAGAAAAAGAAAAACTGCGGGAAAAATTTATGCGGTTTGGTTGCGATGTAGCATTTAATTTGCGCGATCGCGGGTATTTAACGGACTTGATCGATCCCCGTACAGGTTATCCATTACTATCTCATTCCGGTGTATTTCCCCATGATGATACAGCAGTAGCGCAAGCCTTACTAAAATATCCCGCAATTGAAAATAAATGCCATGTCCTTGTACATCCTGATTGGGGAACTGCCGTTTATCCTAGTGTTATGCTTTCGGAAGCTCCCCCAGATATGATTGAGTTAGTGACTAAAGCTGTAGCACCAATGCACGGGTGGATAGAAAATTAAAAACTTGAGACTTGTGCATTTATGCTCCCAATTGCTGCCGTTGCTAAATTTGCGAAAATAAATGTGTAGGCTAGAATTACTAAGCTTTTAGCAATAAGTCAGAGGAAGGGAGTATGGATAGTAACAACTGGTTGGAACAGCTAATGATGTTGGGTATTGGCACAACTTCTTTAGTGGCAGATAAACTTAAACAAGTTAGTGATGAACTGGTAAAGGATGGTAAACTCAATCCTGATCAAGCCAAGGCCGTCATGGATGATCTTGTTCATCAATTAAAGTCCGAACAAGGCGGTTGGGATGAGCAAATGCAACGTCAAATACGAAATGTAATGCAGGATTTGGGAGTTGCGCGTCAGTCAGAAGTGGACGAATTACGGGGTAGAATTGACAGGTTAGAGCGTCAAGTTCGTGATTTGGAAAATAAACTGTGGCGCTAAAATGTCCTTTGTGATTTACACTAATTTGTGTTCTGTCGGTAATCTGATTACCAGTAATTAAAACAGAGAGGGCTGATTTTGAAAGGAATTTTCCTCAGCGTGGTGTTAATGCTGGTATGTGTTGGCGTTTTAGTATTTACTCAAATTAGCGGTCAAAAAAATGCTGCTATCGGTAATGAATCGCCCCAAACACAACCAACCACCACTATCATTCAAGAAAACAATACTCCAAGAGCGAACAATACTATGTCCCCAGCCAATGCTGTTACTACCCCTTCTGGGCTAAAATATGTTGAACTAGAAGAGGGAACTGGTGCAACTCCCCAAACTGGACAAACCGTTGTAGTTCACTACACCGGCACTTTGGAAGATGGGACTAAATTTGATAGCTCACGCGATCGCAATCAACCCTTTAGCTTTAAAATCGGTGTAGGACAGGTAATTAAAGGTTGGGACGAAGGACTAAGCACTATGAAAGTAGGTGGCCGTCGTCAATTAATCATCCCTTCAGAGTTAGGTTATGGTGCGCGAGGTGCAGGTAACGTAATTCCCCCCCACTCTACTTTACTTTTTGATGTGGAATTGTTAGCTATTAAATAAGTAAGTAGAGATAGTTAAATATAACATTGGCGGGCAGAATCTACAATAGATTATCACCTTTGCAAAGTGGGTTTGAAGCCCGCCATAGTCCTAACAAAAATTCAGATTACTCGATGATGAATACTTCTGATTTTGGCAAATCTTCTGGCTTTAGCTTTGATTTTCTCCCACCTCACCCCAGTCAAGATACTGATTTACTCCAACAGTTATATTTTGTCCCTGGGTTGAAGGAAATCCTGCTTTTACGTCAAGTTCACGCTTTAGAACACGCTACTGTTTGGCTATTGGGAGAAACTAAAAACTCCTATTCCCGCTTAGAAATAACTACTAACGATCAATTAGTAGATGATCAATTATTAGGTGGTTTGTCTACCGAACAAGGATTTTTTCTCTATGGTGATGTGAATATTAGTGATTTACGACGCGCAGTAACATTAGCCCAACATCGTCTTATCAGTGGAGAATGGGGTTTAGCTGTACATCCCCGTTGCGGCACGAATCTATCTGTAACTATGCTTTTAAATTTAGTGTTGGCGGCATCTGTACCTTTTATACTACCATTTCGACCAATTGAACAGCTTATTGGTTTGGGTTTAGCAGCAACAGCAGCAACGGAACTTGCACCAGATATGGGAATGTTTACTCAGCGTTATATTACCACTTCTATTCCTTTTAATTTAGCTATTGAAAATATTACTGTCGCTCGTGATTTATGGGGGAAGGAAGGTCATTTTGTTAAGGTATATTGGCAAGATTAGGAGTGAGGAATGAAGAATTAAGAATGAAGAATGAAGAATTAAGAATGAAGAATGAAGAATTAAGAATTAAGAATTAAGAATGAAGAAACTTTTGGACTTACACTTTTATTTATAAAATAAAATCTAAAGTTAGATATTTAGTATGATGAGAAAGCTTTACTTTTTAGTTCCGGGTACAGATGGTAGGTTTGCTTGTGGTGGTCTTTGGGCAGAGTTGAAAACCGTTAATTTGGTTCGAGAATTTTGCTCTGCTGAGGTAGTTACTTATCGTCAAAAAGAATCTGGTAAGTTGTTTTTAGATGATTTATTACGAGAGAAAATTTTAGAAAATTTAGATGATTTCATTTTTGTAATTAGCTGGGGATTTGATGTTGCTAAATTGGCTGCTAAGTTGCGAGGATATAATCTGATTTATCATGCTCATAGTGCCGGTTATAAGATTGATTTACCATCTAATATTCCCATAATTACGGTTAGTAGAAATACTCTGGGTTATTGGGGACAAAAATCACCACATTCTCTGATTTATTATTTACCAAATCAAATTAGTGAGGAATTTACTAATTTACATCAAAGTCGAGATATTGATGTTTTAGTCCAAACTCGAAAATCTTCTCAATATTTAATTAAGTCTTTAATTCCCGCTTTGAAAAAAAAATGTCGTGTCTTGGTTGTTGATAGTTATGTAGAAAATTTACCAGTTTTATTCAATCGTGCTAAAATTTACCTTTATGATTCTGCGGAATATTGGCAATTACAAGGGGTTAGTGAAGGATTTGGTTTACAACCAATGGAAGCCCTAGCTTGTGGTTGTCACGTCTTTTCTAGCGTCAATGGGGGATTATCTGATTATTTAGATCCGGGTTTTAATTGTTATAAAATCGCTGGTTATGCTTTAGAATATGATTTAGCCAAGATTTTACAGGTTCTAGAAGCAACAACATTATCAACTTTATCGGAAACAGTTTTAGCAGAATATAGAAAGGAAAATATTATTCAACGTTTAAAGGTAATTTTAGCAGAAATTAATGATTTCTTTGATCATAAAAATCATTACTCAACTAAAATTCCAGATTTAACAAAAATCCAGTTAGCAAAATTATTTGTAGAAAGAATTTTTGCTAAAATTCAAAAAAAATATTTACAGGGTAATTAGGAATTTTATGAATAAACGATTGTTGGTTACTGGGGGTGCTGGGTTTATTGGTGCAAATTTTGTCCATCATTGGTGTCAAAATTATCCAAATGATAGATTAGTGGTCTTAGATGCTCTTACCTACGCTGGAAATCTCTCTAATTTGACCTCGGTTGCATCAAAAGCAAATTTCCGCTTTGTCCAGGGAGATATATGCGATCGCTCTTTAGTTGAAAAACTACTTTTAGAGGAAAATATAGATACTATAGCCCATTTTGCGGCTGAATCTCACGTTGATCGTTCTATTACTGGACCGGCTGCATTTGTCCAAACTAATGTGGTGGGAACTTTTACTCTTTTAGAAGCTTTTCGTCAACATTGGGAAGCAAAAACACAACCCCATAATTATCTATTTCTTCATGTTTCTACCGATGAAGTTTATGGTAGTCTCACCCCAGATCAACCAGCATTTTCCGAAACTACAGCTTATAGTCCCAATAGTCCCTATTCAGCCTCAAAAGCTGGAAGTGATCATTTAGTTCGTGCTTATTATCATACCTATAAATTACCCACAATTATCACCAATTGCTCAAATAATTATGGTGCTTTTCAATTTCCAGAAAAGTTAATTCCTTTGATGTGTATTAATATTCTCACAGGTAAAAAATTACCTGTTTACGGTGATGGAAAAAATGTCCGCGATTGGTTATATGTTGGTGATCATTGTCAAGCTTTAGATGTGGTAATTCATCAAGGAAAACCAGGAGAAAACTACAATATTGGGGGGAATAATGAAGTTGAAAATATCAGCCTTGTGCAAAATTTATGTCAAATTATGAATGAGTTAGCACCAGATTTACCAGTCTATCCAGCGGAAAAATTAATTACTTTTGTTAAGGATAGACCTGGACATGATCGAAGATATGCTATTAATGCTAATAAGCTGAAAACAGAATTGGGTTGGAATCCATCTGTCACCATTACTCAAGGTTTACGTTTAACTGTAGAATGGTATCTTAGTAATCGTGATTGGTGGAAACCTTTGTTATAGTAGCTGATAGCTATGGGTGACTAGAAGTCGCGGCTATACAGACAAAACCCATCTTCATGGGTTTAAAATCCTAATGATGAATGGGAAATTTAGATTGAAGTAGATTTCTGACAGCTACTTCTAAATCACTTTCTTTCAATAAAGATTCTCCCATAATCACTGTTTGTACCCCAGCGTCAGCAACTAAAGATAAATCATCAGGTGTTTCTATTCCTGATTCACTAATCACTAAAATTCCTAACTTTTGGAGTTGAGATTTCCTAGTCGCTAATAATTCCTGAGTGGTGTTAATATTGACGGTGAAATCAGTTAAATTCTGATTATTAATTGAAATTATCCGTATATCTTCCAATTCCAGAACTCTATCCAAATCAGTTAAATTATGAACTTGGATGACAGCATTCATTCCTAAGTAGTGAATTACTCGTAAAAAGTTTTTTAGGTCTTTATCTGCAAGAATAGCAGCCATTAATAATACCGCATCTGCACCAGCGGAACGCGCTAAATAAATTTGACAAGGATCAATGATAAAATCTTTGCAAAGTAAAGGTAATGCTACCCGATATCTGATAGCACGCAAATGATCAAAACCACCTTGAAAAAACTTTTGATCAGTAACAACAGATATACAAGATGCTCCTCCACGTTTATAAGCTTGAGCAATAGTAACTGGTTCAAAATCTTGTCTAATTACACCTTGATAAAGGGATACTTTTCTCACTTCTGCAATTAAACTAGGTTTATAAATACTCTGCTGTAAAGCCGTCAAAAAGTCCCGCACAGTAGGAGCAGCAGTTAACTGACGTTGCAAGGAAGCCCAAGACATATCTTGCTGCATTTGTGCAACTTCTAGTTTTTTATACCACACAATTTCCTTGAGAATTGCTTGCATTTGAGGATGATAAATTGTGATTAGATGGATAATAAAATCTAGATGAGGGTGATAAATTATTTTTTTTAAAACTTCACCTTTCCCTTTTATTTTCTGAAAAACTCAATTTCAAAACCGCAGCCACTTTGATTTGACATCAAACCTATCAACTTTTGCCATAGGTGGCTGATTTTGCTCGGAATTACCGAGTAAACGGTTAGTTTTCAATAATCTAATATATGTACGGTAGGGTATATAGTCTGTAGGGTTGTAACCAGAAAATTGTAAAACTAAAACACAAGCCCAAGAATATTTTCCGCCTATAATTGCTTTAATTATCTGTTCTATTTGCTCAGTCTTGATCTTTTTACTAATGGATGGATTATACCCAGTAATATCTTGGTTCATGATTTTTCTCCTGTTTCTCAATAAGAATGGTGCGATCGTTTTTGAGGATTTCCTCGCTATTTATCAGTCACAGCTTCTTTACTAAGACTATCTAAATTCAAGTTCCCAATACATGAACTATTTTTTGATTGACATGACCATTTTTTTGCTCTTATTTTCTTAAATGTTTGTTAAATATCAGAATTTTGATTTTTAAATATACAGCAGATTTTAACTTGGTATAAAATATTTTCATTTTTAGAAGTTGTTTTAACAGTCTAAATTCATAGAAAACGCCCTGATCAAAAGCAGCTTAGAATGTAAGTCACACAGGCTCAAGTTTGAGCTATCACAATTACTAATTTTTTATATCCCCCATTAGTATGATTATTGCCAGCCAATTTGATCGAAAACATACTCCTGATGACAGATGACTGCTGATATTATTCCGTAGTTAAATTTTAAAGACAGAGAATTTACTGAAATCACGTAAAAAACTCACAGTTTACTTATGGAAAGCAAAAGGCAACACTAAAATCTTTATTGCTTTTTATGTTTACAAGTTTAAGTCTTAGGGTGGCTCAATTAGAAAGCAATAAAAAAACAATTATTGTTTCATGCAACTAAATGAAAAGTATTTATTATTTGTTGTTAAAATTAAGTTTATTCAGACTTAAATGTGAAGCGGCCAAAAACTAATTACTAATTGAGATCATAACAATTATTAAGATTGTATGAACTCTTTGATCTGATTTTGTGTTAATTATTGCTCAAATTATATCTGGATTTGTAAGTGATTTATTACAGAGTTTAGTAATAGTTAAACACCTCAAAATTTAGTGATTGGAATAATTAATTATGTACGAAATATCAAAAAAAATTATCGTCATTGATCATGATGCTTTCAGTCGCAATTTGATCTTAGATTGTCTTCAATCTGAGGGTTATGATACCATAAGTGCAGAAAATGGGATGATGGGACTGGAATTAATAAAACAATATTTACCTGACTTGGTAATTTGTGATGTGGTCATGCCAGATATGGATGGTTATACTGTATTAAGTAACCTGCGGGAAAATTCATTAACAGCAATTATTCCTTTCATTTTTTTGACTGCTATTAATACAAAGGAGTCTTTACGAAAAGCCATGGAATTGGGAGCAGATGATTATTTAACTAAACCTGTAACAACAAATGAGTTATTGCGGGCTATTGCTATTAGATTACAAAAACAAGCTCTTTTTAGATCTTGGTATGCTACAAATTCCCATCAATTAGCACCAGCGGAATTATTGACTAAATCAGTAAATTGTCAGTCAATTTTTCCTATTATTCCCAATTTGAAAAATGTTTTTGATTATATTGAAGCTAATTATCAAGAAGGAATTACTTCCTCTGATGTTGCGGAAGCTGTGGGCTATTCTTCTGCATATCTAACTCATCAAGTTGCGAAACAAACAGGAAAACCAATAAATGTTTGGATTATTAAACGGCGAATGGTAGCAGCCCTGGCTTTATTAAAAAATACCCATCAGACAGTTGAAGAAATTGCTGCTCAAGTAGGTTATAAGGATACTTGTCATTTCTCCCGACAGTTTCGCCAACATCATGGTTTATCTCCCACCCATTGGCGGAAAAAACATCAGTTAACTTCAAGTTCTACAAATACCAAGTTGCAATTTATTAAAAATGAAAATAATTCACCATTAGCTAAACCTGTACCTGTAGTTAGTAGGACAGGGACAAGTTTTAAATAAAATTAAAATTAACTACTTTTAGGATTAGTTAATTGCTGAATAATCAGTTGAATTGCTAAGGCTAATAAGCCCAAAGCAACTAATCCAAATATTCCCATTCCCAAAGCGACTACACCTACTACTAAGGTACGCACAGCCGAACCAATGTTAATTACCATTTGGTTATCGGAATGGATGGGTTTACGGGCAAAAGTAGTGGCGATTGATATCATCAGAGAATAAGCCGTAAATGCAAATCCCCCTGACATAATTGCCCCGGTAAGACAGCGTAAAGGGGTGGGTGGTACTTGAGTGGAAATATCTGCTGATGGTGTTTGTTTTGGTTCATTCATAATAGTTTAAAATCGAAGATGAATAGGTTTTAAGGTGTGAAGCAACTGGAAGCCGCTACTAAACTGTACTGCATTGAATTTGTATAATTCTAGCGGGCAGGATGCCCGCACCACAAGATTTAACCATATTAATGATCCAATTAACCTATTTTAATTCCATGTTTAATTGTCCGCGTTACAAACAATTCTAAATCTTGATCGGGAATAGCTTCACGTATTCGCTGCTTGACTATTTCTCCTTGATTTTGAGATTCGACAATAGCAAAAACTGAAGGACCAGAACCGGACATCATTGTTCCTAAAACTTCTTTTTGATTGGCGAATAATTCTCTTAATTGCAATACTTGGGGGTAAGCTGGTAGTACAACTTTTTCTAAATCATTATGTATTTTTTGGGCAATTTCTTCTGTATTTCGATGTAAAATGGCCTTGACCATGGCTTCTGAATGAAATGCACTAGCACGGGCAGCAAAAGTATCTGTATCTTGAATATAGTTAATGCCAAATTGTTGCCGATAGGTTTTATATGCCCAAGGTGTGGAAACTTCTAAACTGCGATATTTTGCTAATACTATATGTAGATTATCTAAACTTTGGAGGGGTGAAAGTTTTTCACCTCTACCAGTGGCAATAGCTGTTCCTCCACCAATACAAAATGGTACATCTGAACCGAGATTTGCGCCTAATTCTTCTAATTCTGATTGCGTTAATCCCAAATCCCAAAGTAAATCTATTCCTACTAATACGGCTGCGGCATTGCTAGAACCTCCAGCTAAACCAGCAGCAACCGGAATATTTTTTTTGATGGTAATATCAACACCGCCAAAATTACTAAAAGCCTGGGGAAATTCCTTGGCCATTAATTCCGCTGCTTTGTAAACTAGATTAGTTTGATCTGTGGGTACTTGGGGGTGATTACAGTAGATACGAATATTTTCAGTGCTGGCAGTATGGATATCAATTTGGTCGGATAAATCTATGCTTTGGAGTATCATTGCTAATTCATGATATCCGTCAGTACGACTGCCGATAATTTCCAAATACAGGTTGATTTTTGCTGGTGCAATTAAACTATAAGAACGCATAATGTTTATTGATGTCTATTTGAACATTCATCATATTTGTGGGGTCCAGTAATGGATAATTGGTAATTGGGAAAATTCCAGAGTTAAGACAAGTGTTTTGATGATCTCTCCTGCTATTGATTCCCTATGGTATTTACCAGTGATACCCATTGTATAACACTGAGGTCTTCAGCGCGAACTTGGGGATTTATTTCTAATTGTTCCAGAAATTGTGTCAAGCGATCGCGGTCAATGACTGATTGTAAATTATTTCTTAACATTTTCCGTTTTGATCCAAATCCCAATTTAACTAAATTTTCTAATTTTTGGGGGTCATGGGCTGGAATTGCTATTTTTTTAGGGGTCAACCGCACTACAGCGGAATCTACCTTGGGTGGTGGTACAAATGCAGCAGCGGGAACTGTACAAATTAACTCACAATCTGCCAAATATTGCACCCGTACGGACAATGCGCCAAAAGTTCGAGAACCCGGTTTAGCATATAATCTTTCTGCTACTTCTTTTTGCACTAATAAAACAATAGAATCAAAAGGTTTTGGGTTAGGATGAGAAATAGTTCCCAGTAACTTTTCAATAATTGGACCAGTGATATTATAGGGAATATTCGCAACAACTTTATTCTGGTTTTGAAAATTAGCAAATGCTGTTAATTGTGACGGTAAATCAAGAGTCAGAAAATCACCTTGTAAGAGTAAAAAATTTTCTTTTTCACCTATTTGTTTGACGAGTAATTTACACAAATCCCGGTCAATTTCTACCGCAAGTAAAGATTTCACCAGTGGTAATAAACGACGGGTTAAAATTCCTGTACCGGGTCCAATTTCCAGAATTTTATCATTTTCTTGACAATTAGCGGCTTGGACAATTGCGTTAAGTGCTTTATCACTTTTTAACCAATGTTGAGCGAACTGTTTACGGGGTTGAATCATGTTGTTAAAAGGGAACAGGGAACAGGGAACAGGGAACAGGGAACAGGGAACACAGGAAGAAAGACAGAATTGATACCTACTGAGTCTTGTATGGCTACGCCACCCAAGCTATCAAAAATCAAATAGGAGTCCTATACAGTAATACTGTTAAAATATGCTCTAATAATCAATCATTTCTAATTTACCATCTTTAACTAATTTAAACTTTGTTCCTCGCCATTTAATAGTATTACCAAAAAAGCCACAACACCAAATTATAGATCTCACTATATCCGCAAAGGGAATTAACCAGAAAAACTTTTTAGTTACTGGGTCATTGAGGACTTTTACTCCTACCACCCAAGCCATAATTAATCGCATTACCAAAGTTATGGCTAAAACCAACCATGAGAAAATAGCAGCACTAGTTGTTACCAACAATAGTAAACTAGAAATTGTCCCAAAAGTAAATACTAATCCCCGATAACCCCAAGGACGAGAAACGCGAATACAACGGGCCCAGCGAATTTGACGATTAATAGAATCTAATAAATTACTATGTCCTAGTGCGTGTTCTACGATATAGTGAGATAATGCAATTTTATCCCCTGCTTGGGTTGGTAAATAACCGAGTTGATAATCATCTGCTAAATAATCGGCCACTGCTGCAAAACCGCCAATTTTTGCTAATGTTGTTTTACGGATAACAATGGTTGATCCCAAAGCGAATTTTATCCCCTCTAATTGTTTGCTGACTAAAATACTGGGTTGAAAATCTGTAGCTGTACAAATAGCTTCTAAAATGGTAGCTATTCCTTGGGCTGTGGAACGATATAAACAGGTAACAACACCAATTTTTTTATCTTGTAATGGTTGAATGACTGTTTTTAAATATTCCGAACAGACACGAATATCACTATCAGCAATTAATAAAATATCATATTTAGCAATGGTGACAGCATTAGCTAAATTACTAATTTTCAAATTTGCGCCCAGAACGTAATCATTTATTACTAAAGTAATATCTATTTCTGGAAATTGTTGTTTGAGTTGGTCAACTAATTCTATACTAGGATCTGTAGAACTGCGAACACAAAAAATAATTTGATATTGGGGGTAATCTTGTTGACAAAATGAGGCTAAGTTGGTGTAAGTCCCTTTATCAACACCACAAAGGGGTTTGAGAATGGTGACAGGGGGATGAAATTCTGGGTTTATGGGGGGAGAGTTACGCAAAAAAGCGATCGCTGTATAAACCCCATAGGTGTAGAATAAGATGGCTGATAAACAAAGAATTAACATCAAGGGAAGGGAGTCAGGGACTAAAACAACTGACAACTGACTATTAACAATTGACATAATGAATCTAATTTACTTTCTTTTACGTTCTGCTTGGAAAATGGTAGCAATAGCCATTATTACAGGTTTTTTGAGTGGTGGTAGTAGTGCGGGATTAATTGCTTTAATTAGTAGTGCTGCGAGTCAAAGCAATACTTCACCTCTGACAACTATAGCCTGGGGTTTCGTTGCTTTAGTTCTCGTTGCCTTAATTACCGGCGTAATTTCCCAAATCATGTTAATTCGCTTATCTCAAAATGCGGTTTTGCGATTAAGAATGCGGTTAAGTCGGCAAATATTAGAATCGGAATTAAGTCATTTAGAACAATTAGGAAATCCGCGCTTATTAGCAACTTTAACAGAAGATGTTCAAGCGGTAGCCAATGCTGTATATGTGATTCCCTTTTTATGTATTGATATGTCCATGGCTTTAGGATGTTTACTATATATAACTTGGCTATCTTGGTTAGTGTTCATCATGGTTTTGGTTTTAATGCTAGTAGCTATTGGTAGTTGTAAATGGCTATTAGATAGAGGAGAAAAATTATTAGCTTTAGCCCGGGAAGATCAAGACATTTTATTTAAAAATTTTAGCACGATTACCGCAGGAATCAAAGAACTCAAACTACATTATCAAAGGCGGCAATTTTTCCTAACTCATCGTTTAGAAGCCACAGCCAGTAGATTTAGAAATCATAATGTACAAGGTTTAACTTTATTTGCGACAACTACCAGTTGGGGAAAATTAATATTTTTCTTTGCCATTGGTTTTGTCCTTTTCATTTTACCACATTTATTCGCCATTGATGCCGAAACTTTATCTGGTTACATTCTCACATTTACTTATTTAATGTTACCCATGGATAATATTTCCAATAATTTACCATTAATTAGTAAAGCCAGCGTAGCGTTACAAAAAATTGAATCTTTAGGGTTATCTTTAGCTAGTCGGGCTGAAATTGCCACTACACCTCCTAATTTTCTCACAAATTGGCACAGTTTACAACTCAAAAATGTTACTCATGCTTATTACACAGATAAAGAAGATAATAGCTTTATTCTTGGTCCAATTAATCTTACTCTTTATCCCCAAGAATTAGTTTTTATTGTTGGTGGAAATGGCAGCGGTAAATCATCTTTAGCCAAACTAATTACTGGATTATATATTCCTGACAATGGGGAAATTATCTTAGATCAAAATTCGATTACCGAAGCCAACCGCGAATGGTATCGGCAACATTTTTCTGTAGTATTTTCAGATTTTTACTTATTTGAAGAACTGCTAGGATTAGAAAATCATAACTTAGATATTCAAGCCCAAAAATATTTACAGAAATTGCAACTTGATCATAAAGTCAAAATCGAAAATGGACAACTTTCCACCACAGCCCTTTCCCAAGGACAACGAAAACGCCTCGCATTATTAACAGCATATTTAGAAAATCGCCCAATTTATCTATTTGATGAATGGGCTGCTGATCAAGATCCATTATTCAAAGATGTATTCTATACTCAATTATTACCAGAATTAAAAGCACAGGGAAAAACCATCTTAGTAATTAGTCACGATGATCATTATTTTCATTTAGCTGATAGAATTATTAAATTAAACTACGGTCAAATTGAATTTGATAAACTCCCACAAACTTAGAAAATCAGGACTTAGCCAAAATACAGAGGTTTCCGCTCTTATGAGGTAT
>NZ_KE384617.1:9996-30716 GCF_000426905.1 Dolichospermum circinale AWQC131C | reverse complement strand
GCTTGCGGGGAGGGGGTTGGGGGTGGGGTTCTTGTACCTCATAACATCGGGAAGTGCTGTATCTCCCAAACCCTCTTTTCTCTGTGAACTCTGTGGCTCTGTGGTTCGTTTTTCCGTAATAAATTAGAATTGTGCAGATTTGCAAAAACATCGGGTAATTCGTAATTAGGAAAATGGTTAATAATTATGAGTATTTGTAGGGTGTGTTAGGCAAAGCTTACCATATCATTAAATTAGTGCGTTACGCGATCGCTAACGCACCCTACGATAATTTGTGTAATTTTGGCGGTTTTGGTGCAAAATCTAATTAAAATTCATCATCTCCCCAAATTCTTCCATCATTTTTTCCAGTAGTTCTTCCATCATATCCTCTTGGGTAGAACGGATACTTTCTGGACCTGCGAGAAATTCTTTAATAGTTATTTTCTTATCTTTAAAATCTTTGACAAAATCACGAATTTCTGCAACTATCTTAGTTTGGGCTTGTACGGTTTCCAGCATCAATTCAATAGGATCAACACCTTGTTTAGCTGCTTTTTTATAATCAGCAACCATTGAACCTTCGGGAGTATTTTTAGCTAACCGGAGTTCTTGCTTCAATTTCTCATATTGATTTTTGAGAATTTGATTTTGTTGTTCTATAGTTTTACATTTACGACTTAAATCATTTTCGCTATTATTATCAATTATTTCTCCTACTTCATATTTACGTTCAATTTCTAAAAGTCTTGCTAAATCTCCCTCTTGATAAGCTTTATTAATTTCTTTCATAATTTCTGTGTGAGTCATTTGGGTTTCATTGTCTTTAACCTTATCAGGGTGAAATATCTCCGCTAACCGCAAAAATATCTGTCGCACCTTTCTAGATTCATCTGTTTTACCCACAGGGGATTCTGAATCTCTTTCTGCTTCCCAATATTGACGACTTTGATGATTTTCTTGAAAGTTATCATTGTCAGATAATTCCTCTAATTCTTGATCTTCTTCAGTGGCTTTATAACTAATAATTCCTCCCATTTGCAAACTTCTGTACAAAGATTCTATCCTTTTCTGAGTTTGTTTTCCCAGTTTTCTTGTAGTGAAAATTTCCGCAAATAAAGCATGAATTTCCTCATCTAATTCTGCCATTTTTTTCATGTTAGGACTGGCTTGATGAAATACCTCTTTTGTTAAAGAACGCATTTTTTCAATAAAGTTATTTAATTCTGCACGCTTTCTTTTAATCTGCTTTAATAGAGATTGGTGTTCTTTTTCTAAACCCTCTAACTGAAGATGTAAGTCAGATAGTGCTAGGGGAGTTACTGTGGTTGAGGATGCTGTTTTTGTTTTGCGTGGCATGGCAGATACAATTAAGCTTAGGGTTGATAAAAGAAATATATTTATTATTTTAATTTATCTTGACAATAATCAGGGTTATCAGGTGGTAAACCTAGTTTTATCCTTAGTTCTGGATCATAACAGGCTTTTTCCCAATTTTTTGTAGATTTTACTTGTTCAGGTGTTAAATTTTTCGCTCCAATAAAATTAGCACAACTATTTTTTGTAGACCCGGTAGATTCATCAAAGATATCACCACATATTATAGCATCTTTGAAATTTGTATTTTCTAGATTCGCTCCTTGAAAAATTGCTCCTTTAATTTTTGCTTCCTCTAGATTAGCCTTATCAAGATCGGCTTTTTGGAATTTAGCTTGTTCTAGGTATGCTTTTTTGAAATTAGCATTAATAAGATACGTTTCTTTAAAATCTATATGATCTAAATACGCATTTTGGAATTGAGCTTGATGAAGATTAGCTTTTCTAAAGTTACTACATTTCTGTTCTATACATCCTAATTGTGTGTCATTAAAACTTGTGTTAGCAAGCTTGCCATTCTCTAATGTAATTCCGCTTAAATTAGCTCTATCTAAAACTAAGTTCCATAATTCAACACCGTTTTCATTCAAGTCTTGTAAAGCTGAAATTCTTCCACCACTAACTTCTTTTCCAGCAGCATTATTAATGATTGTCCAAGCTTGAAGTTCTTTTTGTTTTTGCCTTTGTGGTGCTTCCCAATAATACTTTAATACTCCTGAAATCAAACTAATTAAAAGTCCTTTTTCTACAATTATTATCAAAACTTTTTTAGCCAATTGTTTTTTAGGAAACTCTAGGAAATATCTTAACCATTCTTTGAAAACCCACGGTTTTTGTGGATATTGCGGAATATGTTCTTTATTTGGCAGATATGTTTCATATAAACGACGGTAAGTTTCAGCAGATAAACCGGCTTTTTCTGCCTCTTTTTCTAACAATGCAAATTGATATTCACGAGTTAAAGGATCAGAAATTTCTGTAATAACTAAAAACTTCTTTCTTAGTTCCTTAACTTCTGGTAGTTCAGGCTGAGATTTATCCGCGCTCATTTCTAAAATATCTCCGGTTAGTGTTTAAGAATATGCTATACGCCAAAAATTTTGAGTTCATAAAAGAGACATTTAACAAAATGTCTCTACATTTTTATTCATGAATATTTCTTGATTATTCAGAAAATTGTTTCTGGCATTCTTTACACTTTTTTTTGTCTTTCTCGGTTCTAGCATTGTTGCAAATTCTTCTACACTCTGCTGATAGAAGGGTAGATACTCTATCATTAAATTCTAAATCTGGAGGTTCAATCTCAGTCATTGACACCAAAGCTACTCTATTTCCCTCTTTCTTTTTTTTGGGAGTAATAACATCAAAATCAAATTCATGATTGCTGATAGTTTTTGCTTTTGTTTTAAAGTCATCATCTATGTTTTCACCACTAAGTAAATGTAATAAAAGCTGAGTGGATCTTTCACCTCGTAAGATGGATTTTGTTAACTCTTTTGCTAACTCTTTATCTTCATCATTTAAGTTATCCCATGCAGATGGTAGTAAAATTGTTTCTTTTTCTTTCATAAGTAAAAGTAAAAACTTAACTAGAATAAACCAACTATACCATAGTCAGTATATATGTCTTGTATCAGAATAATAAGTTTTTTTAAGCAAAAAAACATAAATCAAGCAAATATATGTGTTCATTTTGATGTTCTTATCAATACCCCATCATCAATGAATCACTTTTGCACAATTACTCAACTCAAACCCCTTCACAGTCAGCAATTCCCGCACTTTATGACTTAACAAAGCTTTTAATTCTATTTCACCACCGTTATTTATATCTGTATTCACCAAAGCAGGATGAGCATAAATCTCTACTAACTCGGCTTCAATTTGCGGTATCAAACTCAGTAAATATTCTTCACTCATGTTACCAGTTTGTAATAATCCATAAACTCTATCAGCAAAGTTAATATGATGAGCTTTTAATAAACCTTCTCCATAATTTCTTAATTGTCCAAACACAATAGACCAAACTATTTTAATTAATAAATTTCGTCTATCAATTTTGAGATTTTTGGTCAATTCTTCTGAAGGTAAACGAATGAATTTAATCTTAAATTCTGCTGCAAATTCTGTTAAAATATTCAAAATTACCGGATGAACATGAAGGTGTAAATGTCCATCAACATGAGCCAGATTTAAACCAGAATCACGGAATTTTTCTAATTGAGCAGATATTTCTAACCGCAATTCTGCACGGGTAGCTTGATTAAATTGATAGTTTAATCCTGCTTGAGTGGGGTTATTAGAAAAATTACCTTGAGAGTCTACTAAATGGGGAATTTGTGCTGGTGGTAAAACAGATTTACCGCAAACTAAAACCAGATGTAAACCAACTGCTAAATGAGGATGATTTTTTGCTAAAGCGATCGCCTCTTGTGCCGCATCACCAGTTACCATTAAACTAGTGCTAGTTAAAATACCTTCTTCGTGAGCTTGAATAATAGCAGCATTCACATCATGGGAAAATCCGAAATCATCAGCGTTAATAACAAGAAAATGAGATTTATTCATAGGATTAATTATCCACTAATTGTACTAGAATTGTTTTTTTATAAAAAAAATTATCTTAATCATCTTCTATCAATTCATCTATCGAATCTTCTTCTTGTTCAATTTCATTTAATTCTTCATCTGAGATATCCAGTTCTTTTTTAGAAAATACTCTTCTAGCTTTTTTATCCAAAATTTCTACAATACTTGTTTTATCTTTCTTAATAGCCTCAATATCATCTTTCTGCAACAGAATCATATAATAACGAGATACATCCATCATTCTATAAGCATATTGATAAGCATCTCTTGTAAACTCTCCAGTTGTCACAACCATAACCACATCTGCCCCTGTAACAAATGTCAAACCTATTTCTTTAGCTAAAACATCAATATCAACTTTAGCTGTATTTTTACATTGAATTTGCCAACGACTATAAACAAACCTATCGGAAGCTGCTAAAACATCAACTTCTCCTTTGCCATTTTCTCTACTACGCCATTTTGTAAACCTTAAACTGGTAAGACGGATCATCCAAATTGCTAAAAGTTCTAATGCTTTACCTTTTATATGTTTATCTGGATGATTTAATTCATTGACAACATCATCAAAAGTGCGATTAAGTTCAATCTCTGAAATTCTCGTTTCATTAGCAATAGATTTTAATAATGGTGCTAAGATTTCCTTTCTAGCTTTGTTACTTAATCGGACATTATTAGGTTTAGCACCTCTACCATCTGTAGTTTTTTCTGTTTCTATTAACCCAAAATTTACCAGTGGTTGAATTACATCTTTCACTAAATTTTTAGTTGTGAGTCTTAATTTATAAATACTTCTTGTATGTTGTGCTATTTTATTAGCTGGTGTAAATTCTTGTATATTTAAGTTTATTAGACTCAATAAAAAGTGTTTTTGCTCTGGATTTAGTGCATAAAGTTCATCAATAAAATCTTTATTAATACCTAAAATATCAGAAACAATATCCCAATTAATTTCCGTTTTCCTTTCAAAAACACCTGCTAGAGATAACCAACTTCTCATGGTACTTACATAAGTACAATTAGGAGATATTGAATATCCCCTTTCTTGCAACTCATAGCTGATTGCTTCTAATTGTGGTTCTTCCCCTCGACTATTAAGCACATCAATGGCTTTTAATAAAGCCATTCCTGCTAAATTATTTAATATATGTCCTGCAAATCTTTGATTTACAAATGAACTATTCTCAGTATTAGATAAAAATTCTTCCGCTAGAGAAGTAAGTTTATATTGACGTGATTCCTGTAAGTCTTCAATTAGTTGATATGCTCTAATTGATAAGAAACAATTCATTGCCAATTTACCAATATTTTCTGATGCTAGTTTAGATGATGTTTGTTGAGAATGTTGAGAAAAATAACGTTCAGCAATACTAGCTTCTAGAATATCCCGATTGGGTTGACACTTCTTACATAATTCTAGAATTTCAATTAATGAGAATTTATTTGGATCAAATTGATCCCCATAAGTAAATTTTTTTAATTTTTTGGTATTGTTGTTTGATTCCATTTGCTATTTACCTAACATAGTAAAATTTAATTTGTCACTGCTGTTAAAATAATCCTAACTGAATAGTCTGTGATTTACTAAAAGAATTTTCTAAATCAATAGCTAATAAATCTGCTGGGAGTTCAACAACCAAAGGAGCATTTTTTTCAAATCTCAATTGTGAACTTTTAACATAATTTTCATCTATTTCAAAAGACAACCATTTTCTTTGTAATGTTTCTGCCACTCTACCTGTCATATTAGAACCAGCAAAAGGATCTAAGACAATATCTCCTGGTTCAGTACAAAGATTAATGATAAACTCTGGTAAAGCTTGAGGAAATCTGGCTGGATGTGGTTTAAAACCTTCCTCTTTACAGCGTATTTGATAATAATCATTGGAAGCAGTATTAGAAGCAGAAATCATGTTAACTGCTAAGAATAAATCTTCTGGAATTGGAGTTGGTTGTCCCATTTCCTCTTGATCTATACTAGAACGTCCATCAATAATATTAGGAGGAATAGCACCACCTCTATCATTACTAAATTTATCAGAAATATCATGGCCTGATGGTCTTAATTTAGGTTTATAGCCATTTTTAAGAAGATTTTTCATTGCTTGACTATAAGGTTTTAAAACTCTTCTATTATTAGCTTTAGGATGGGGTTCTTTAGACAGCCACCAAATAGTATTTACAGCATCTTTAACTCTTTCTCTGCGAACTGTTACCCACTCTGCGGGAGTAGGAAGTTTTGCGGGATTATACCAATATAATTCTTGTGCTAAATAAAAACCTAATCCACCCTTTCTTTGTGGTTTACACAAAGAAATAACAAGTTCAAAATGATAAAGAGAACGAACTGGTATTCCCTTAACCCAACTCCCACCAATATCAATTACTAATGAGCCTGTAGGTTTGAGAATGCGGTGAAATTGTACTGCAAAATCCTTGAACCATTCTACATATTCATCAGCATCAACGTTACCATATTCTTTTTTTCTAAGTAGTGCAAATGGTGGAGATGTACAAATTAAATCTATACTTTCATCAGGAATATCTGTCATTAATTCCAGACTATTTCCTAAATAAGCAGCGCCAAATTCTGTTTGGTAGTAAGCAGTAAAATTACTTTGCATATTAATTCAAAATTTTGTGTAGTAGTAAGGATGGAATTAACCCCATCCCTACAATTAATTCTGATGACAATAAATTAGCCATCATTACATTATACAACCTAAACAACAGCAGTTTTCTGAGGTTGCGCGTGTGCGACTGATTGAGTCCGACGTTCACTTAAATAAGCAAAGAACTCCTTACCTTCCCGCAAACGACGAACTAACATTTGTCTATCTCCCAGCATTTCCCGCACTATAGGAATAATCGCTTTAGGACGGAAGTAAAATTTACGATACATTCTTTCTACTGCGTCTTCAATTTCCCCACTAGAAAGGCTTGGATATTGCAAAGTTGAAGTTTGAATACCGGAAGTTGCTACTAAAGATTCATTCGCAAACCAACCATTTTCTCGCGCTTGGTCATACAATTCTGTACCTGGATAAGGTGCAGCAATAGAAACTTGAATTGTATGGGGACTCAATTCACAAGCAAAGCGAATTGTTTCTTCTACAGTTTCTTTTGTTTCTATCGGTAAGCCAATAATAAAAGTCCCATGGACAGTAATACCAAGTTTGTGGCAATTTTTCATAAATTCTCGCGCCACTTCCAACTTAATACCCTTCTTAATATTATTCAGAACTTGTTGATTACCAGATTCAAAACCTACTAATAACAACCTTAAACCATTATCTCGCAAGGTTTTGAGAGTATCATAATCTAAATTAGCCCGGGCATTGCAACTCCAAGTTAAATTCAGTCGCTTCAGATGTTGACTAATTGCGATCGCTCGATGTTTATCAATGGTAAAAGTATCATCATCAAACATATACTCGCGCACTTTGTCCCCAAATAAAACCTTGGCTTCCTCCATTTCTCTACCTACAGCATCCGGGCTTTTATGACGGTATAAATGTCCGCCAATGGTTTGCGGCCACAGACAAAAAGTGCATTTAGCCGGACAACCCCGCCCAGTATAAAAAGATATGTAAGGATGTTGCAAATAGCCAATGAAATATTTGCTAATATCCAAATCACGGGCGTAAACTGGCAATACACTAGGCATAGCATCCCAGTCATGAATTAAAGGCCGTTCTTCAGTTTGGTGGATATTACCTAGTTTATCTCGGTAACTTAACCCCTTGATTTCATCCCAAGGTTTCCCCTCTGCTAATTCCTTGCAGGTATAATCAAATTCATTGCGACAAACAAAATCAATGACCGGATTTTCCCGCAAAGTAGCCTCTGGTAAAACCGCAACGTGGGCCCCCACAAAGCCAATTTGCACATTGGGGTTTTGCTGTTTGATGGCTTCAGCACACTTGACATCATTGGCCAAAGAAGGTGTACTGGTGTGCATAATTACTAATTCGTAATCTTTGGCAATTTTCAGCACATCATCCACCGTTTGCCCATGGGGAGGTGCATCAACTAACCTACTACCAGGCACTAAAGCCGCTGGTTGTGCTAACCAAGTGGGATACCAAAAAGAAGTAATTTCCCGTTTTGCTTGATATCGCGCCCCCGCACCACCATCAAAACCATCAAAGGAAGGTGGACTCAAAAACAAAGTAGTTTTCATGAATTGAATACCTCTCACACACAAGTTTTTTATTTGGGTAAATTGATAATTTTTACCTAACTAGCCTTAGCATTTACACCCATCAAATTTTCAATCAGTGAAACAACATCACTACGACTGAGTTTTTCCTTGCCATTTGCTAAAGCATCAAGAGTACCATGAGCTAAAGCCAGGGGAATTTGGCAAAATTGTAAAGCCGGTCCTTTGGGCAGAGAGTTCGTGTAGGCATCTGCTAAAATGAGATTGCGACGGGCATATTCTTGGAGATTGTGATTATTCCAACCCACCGGGAAAAAATTTACTCCACGAGTTAAATCCTCAGAATTGTTACGGAGAATATTTACCGCTTGCAAACCCCTACCAAATCCTATGGCTTGAGTCCGGTTGCTTCCAGTTCCATCATACCAGTTCCATAAATCTGAGAGTAACAAGCCTACCGCACCAGCTACCCCAAAGGTATAACGGTCTAGATCCGCTTCTGTTTCTATTTGCCAATTTTTATCTGCCCAATAAGCCATTCTATCAGCCATTGCTGCCGTTGCATCCCAAATTCGCGGAGCAATACTTTCGGGTGCTAATATTGACCATTCTCTAATCCGTAAACTAACTTCTTGTAAAGAATTTTCGTAACCTTTAAACCCTACGGAGAAAGCATCTAGAGAAAAACCATCTACTCCAGCTTGCAATATGAGGCTAATATTCTGTAACAAGCGTTTTTTGGTCTGATTATCCAAAATTGGATCATCTTCAATTTGATCAAGGGCTCGCATACACAGGTATGCTGATGCCACTGCTTCTTGTAATCCTGATGGTAAAATACTAATTGGGATATAAAAAGTTCGACTAGTCTCTTTGAGGATTTGCAACGCATCTCCACGTAAATCCATTTTGTTCACTCCTTAATTTTCACACCACACACGATTTTTGATTTTTCTGTGATTTTTCAATCATACTGGATTTAGTTTTTACTAAACCGTAAAAACCATAAATATCCTAGTATTTAATCTAGGAATTAATAGTTTATCGTGTCTTAGTTAACACGAGTCTCAAGTTTATCAAAGTTTAGTCTAGTATATAAGGTTTTGGTGACAAGAATTTTTGCTACAGGAATAGATATCAGCAAGGCTAATTTCTGAGTATCATAGCAAACTGTTAATCCACTACTCATACTCTGGAAAAAAATTATCAGCAATATTGGGTAAGTTTATTAATATAAATTTATGTATTTTTAAAGACTAAGTTTAATAACAACCCTGCATAAATCCCATCTGATCTTAATTTTTTGTAACAACAAACTACATATCTACTTTCCTCTTGCAGCAGCGCTGATTTCTTGCTATATAATATGAAAAATCTTTAATAAATAGTAAATTTTTTCCAAAAGCGTGCATTTTGTGTAAAATAGGTGCAGGTAAATCGCAAAATATCCATTTACTTGCCAAAAATTGCCTAAAATATACCTGATAACTGTTAAGTTATAGCATCAGGCAAGAGGCACAAGACAAGGGTGAAATCCTGATTATTTCTAGGTTTCCATGATTAATTATGTCTTAATCAACCTGGCTACAGCTACAACTAGGGCAGTGTCCATAAGTTAGTCAAGACTGCACCACTTTCGATTTACCCGTAACATCCCTATAATAGTATCTAGAGGTATCAATGCAGTTTAATCATCTTAGCAAAAAAAGCAACGAATATAAAGAACTTAAAGAAAAACCTCAAAGGTATTGTTCAACTACTAAAGGCACTATCAAAGGGAAAGAATCTAATCCAGTCAATACAGTTAACAATAGTGCATTAAATGATGATGAAAATCGTGGTCGCGTTGCAATTTTCATTGACGGATTAAATCTATTTCAGACCGCGTTGCAATTGGGAATTGAAATTGACTATGTAAAATTGCTTTGTAGCTTAACTAAAACCTCTCGGTTATTACGTGCATTTTTTTATACAGGGTTGGATATTGGCAACGAAAGACAACAGGGATTTCTATTATGGATGCGTCGCAATGGCTATCGTGTATTTACTAAAGATATGAGTGTCGTTGTAGATAATTACAAAAAACCAAATCTGAATGTGGAAATTGCCGTTGATATGATTACTTTAGCACCGTATTATGATACGGCTATTTTAGTCAGTGGAGATGGAGATCTATCCTATGCTGTGAATGCAGTTAGCAGTATGGGAGCTAGAGTAGAAGTGATTGGTTTGCAAACAACAACTAGTGATTATCTGATTGATGTGGCTGATGAATTTACTGATTTTGACAGTATTAAACAACATCTTAAAAAGGATTCATTCTTGTATCAGCCGTAGTTATCGAACTTCTTCTAATACCCTTCTCATTAGCAGTTTTAAATTCCCAATTTAAATTCCTAATTTAAATTCTTTAAATTCTTAATACATAACTTTTTCTCACACCAAAATCAAGTATTTGTGAATTATCGTTGCTAAGTAATTAGACATTTATTATACTAATATCAAATTTCTGACTTGAAGAGTATCTAATTTTTCATTTTATTTGCCACTTTTTTAATATTTGTGCTATACCAGTCTAGAAACGGCTAATTAACATTGATGAGTATAATAACTATACTCTAAAATTCAGCCTTAAATCAAAGATGATTGCTGATTGATGTGTTTTTAGCATTCACTCAAAATGTATCTTAATTTTAGAGGATGTTTTAAAAGTGGTATTCCGTAATTTTCATCACATTTTTATCCTTGTTAGTCCCCCTTGGCTTATGAAGCAGGGGGTTTGGAGGGGTCAAAAATATTTGATATATCAATCATAACTTTTAAAACACTCTCTTCACTAGATATATTGGTGAGAAGTTATATTATTAAAGGAGTAAGCACTGTGAATCAAATCCAGTTAACTTTAGTGATTAGCTATTTGCTAATGACTGCATATTTTTTTACTAATTGGTTAATTTTTTCACTACGTTACCCTGTATCTTCTCCAGAGGATAAATTTTTATCCTTTATCATGTTCATCATTACCACTATCTTCTGGCCTGTAGCTATCGTTATCTCTTGCTTAGAAGTAGTTAAAAAAGGTAAATTAGAATTTACGGTTCTATTACCTGTACTTTTAGCAATATTCGCTGTTGGTATTTCCTACTATTTAAGTTCAGTACATGAAGATTGGCTGTGTTATCATGATTTATTTTGTCATATTTAAATTCTCAGCGGTAACAATCTAGGAATTTGAATTTTAGGACCTATATTGACAGACAGAAAATATAACTTGAGGGTGAAGCAATGTGATTAATTGTTAATAATTGTTAACTTTTGCCTGACTGTTGATTAACCCTATTTGCTGATAGCAGTCTGGTTATGGGCTTTATCTCCCATTGGCGTAATTTGTGGTTTATTGTTTGGTCAGTTCCATGTGTGGTGGAGACACCTAACTTCCTTGGGGTGGCACACACCTCAATCTGTAATTGTTTTGTGTAGGTTATTGTTTATGACTACACCAGAACAACATTGGTTACATCACCAAAAAACTAACTTGGGTTTTGGCGATATTTTCACGTTTTTTGACCAACCTGCGAGAATTTGGATGGTTTTGCTACGTCTATTAAGAATTAATTGGCGTTCTTACACAAAAACTCACATTTCTGGATAAACTAGATTTTGACTAAAATTATCAACTTGAAATTTTCAGTGTGTCAAAAGTATGGTTAATTATGGATGTCACCATTTAAACCATACGAGTTTGACAATCAATGGTTAATTCTAGTCTTATTGCTACACTCTATGTGAACCCTGCTACAGGAAAGGATAGTAATACAGGTTCTCGTCTCAATCCCTTGAAAAGTATTACCTGCGCCCTAAAACAGGCAAAAACATCAACAATTATTCAGTTAGCCAATGGAACTTATGGAACAGCAAATGGAGAGGTATTTCCCCTAATCATTCCACCGGGGGTATTGGTAGTGGGGAATGAAGCCAATAAAGGTCAGGAAATGATCATTTCTGGTAGTGGGGAATATCAAAGCTCTAGTTTCGGGTTACAGAATATCACTTTACTATTACGAGGTGATGCCAGTCTCTTAGGTGTAACCGTGATTAATACCATAGCCAAAGGTACTGGTGTTTGGATTGAATCATCAGTTCCTACAGTAGCCAATAGTACATTTAAGAACTGTGCTAGAGAAGGAATCTTTACTACTGGCAATGCTAAACCGGGCATTATGGATAATTTATTTATTAATAATCAATTCAGTGGGTTAGTCATGGCTAGGAATAGTAAAGGGGAAGTGCTGCGAAATGTATTTCAAAACAACCCTTTAGGTATAGCCATCAGTGACCTTGCAGCCCCTTTATTGGCAAATAATCAACTTTCAGCAAATGGGACAGCGATCGCCCTTGCTCGTGATGCTAGACCCGTATTAAGAAGAAATCTGATTGCCAGTAATACCCAAGTAGGTTTATTAGTCAATGGTAATGCCGTTCCCGATTTAGGAAATCCCCAAGATCCTGCTGACAACATTTTTCGGGAACAGGGGAAATTCGATTTACAAAATTTTACAAATCAAAAAATCATCTCCGTTGGTAATCAATTAAATCCTGCCCGGGTGATGGGATCAATAGACTTCATCACTGCTACTGTTAATACCCCCAGTCAAATAGGAGTTAGTAGCAGATTTGCTGATTTAGAAGGACATTGGTCTGCTGCTTTTGTGGAGGCCTTGGTTAGCAAAGGTTTTATCAGCGGGTTTCCCGACGGGACCTTCCAACCAGCCTCACCAATTACCCGCGCTCAATATGCGGCTGTGATTACTAAGACATTCCAACTTCCTGAGAGTAACCAACTAGATAGATTCAAAGATGTCAAATCCAACTTTTGGGCGGCTAAAGCTATAGCCAGTGCAGCCGATAACGACTTTTTCACAGGGTTTCCCAACGGCACATTTCGACCAGAAAATAATTTAACAAAAATTCAAGCTTTAGTCTCCATTGTCAATGGTTTAAAATTGAGTGGTGGTAATCCTAACATCTTAATGCTATACCGCGATCGCGCCCAAATTCCCAGTTATGCCACCAAGACCGCTGCCGTAGCTACCCAAAATTTATTAGTTGTGAATTATCCCCAACCAGATCAATTAGAACCGCTGCGGGAAATTACCCGCGCCGAAGTAGCTGCCTTAATTTACCAGGCATTGGTGGCCATAGGCGCAGAAAATCCCCTCTCATGTGCCTATATTGTCAAACCAGAGACAGAGATTCCTTCTTTCAGTGATCTTGTCGGACATTGGGCAGAACCATTTATCCGGGCATTAGTTAGTATGAACTTAACTCAAGGTTTTGCTGATGGGACATACCAACCAGATGAAGGGATGACCCGCGCCCAATACACGGCTTTAATTGCCACTGCCTTTAACCCCCCTGCTAAACGCCCTAGCCCCGAATTTACGGACATACCCAAGGATTTTTGGGCGGCTAAGGCTATTGAAGTGGCTGCTAGAGGGGGTTTTGTGGGGGGATTTAGCGATCGCACCTTCCGTCCCCAGCAAAAGGTTCAACGGCTACAAATCATTGTCTCCTTGGTCAACGGGCTGGGACTCTCAGCCACCAATCAAAAGACTTTAATCTACAAAGACCAGAATAAAATTCCCGAATATGCCCAAACAGCAGTTACTATTGCTACTCAGCAAAAAATTATTGTTAATTATCCAGATCCTAATTTGCTTGCACCCACTAGGGAGGCCACCCGTGCTGAAGTGGCAGCCATGGTCTATCAGGCATTAGTAGCTAGTCAACGCACAAAAATTATTAATTCACCTTATATTGTTTTACAGACCAGCAATTGACCAGTAGAATAGAAAACACTTCCTATCAATTTTGCCGTTGGTGAAAAACCACTCATGTAGCTAAAAGTACGCTAGGCTAGATGCGATGGGTGAAATGTTTATACCTATTGCCTGCAATTTATAGCCCATGTTAACAACATCCCCCGTAACTCAAACTTTTGCGGCTCCTGCCGAACTAGCAGCTAAATTATTAACTCACTATAGCTTTGATCTGAATGGATATAATGCTGGTGAGTTAATTAACCTCTGGCAAGTAGAATATCCTGTGAATTGGTTACATCTGGCGGTAATCGAGGCTTTGTATCAAGGTCGTTATAAAGCTATATCCGTACAGCAAATCTTGACCTTTTGGCGGCGAAAGGGAGAGGCAACATACCATTTTAATATGGAATTTGAGCGCATGATTTGTAGCAAATTCCCCGAACGCCTCACTTGCCCCTCTTTATCAGTTTTACCACCTGCTAAACAGGAGATCAGGACTGAACAATATCAACATCCTCAATTTCCTCAATTATTACCAGCTAAGGTCAGTTATAATTATCAAATAAATCATAATTCACCCACAGTAGCAGAAAACTGGAATGCTGAAGCAGAAAATACACAAGTCAGTCAACTAGAAATGATTGAGGACATTTCACCTCAACCAGCAGAACAGTTGACCTCACCAACGGCCAATAATCCCCCTATTGGACAGTTTACCCCCCAAAGGAGCGATCGCACCGAATCCTTGACTTCCAAACTCAAAGCCCTGACAGGTGACAATTTGGGATTGGCATTTTAGTTTGTTGTCTATTTTTAGCCATGACCTATTAATTTACTTGCCAAGTTCAATAACTGCTTTTAAACTTTTGCCACAATTGCTATACAATTAATTTTTATACTATTAATTTATAGTAGTATATCCACTATATCCACGATGTTATTTGTACCTTAACAAAACAATTAATCATCAAATATTATGAATAATGAAGTCGCTGTCATGGTTTCAGACCACAGCTACACGCAGCAAACTGTTTATCGTATTTTAGACGCTAATTTAGATCGCGCTCGTGAGGGTTTGCGAATCATTGAAGAATGGTGTCGCTTTGGTTTAAATAATTCCCAATTATCTAGTATATGTAAACACCTACGTCAAGAATTGGGGACCTGGCATACCGCAGAAATACGGGCAGCACGAGATACACAGGGAGATCCGGGAACTGATTTAAGCCACCCCCAAGAGGAAGAAAGGGCTGATATTACATCTCTATTACAGGCTAATTTTTGCCGTGTGCAAGAAGCACTCAGAGTCCTGGAGGAATATGGTAAGCTTTATCACTCTCAAAAGGATATGCAAATGGGAACAGCCTGTAAGCAAATGCGTTATCAGGTTTATACCCTGGAAAGTAATTTGATGGGTTATCAGCGTCACCGTTTATTATGGCGATCGCATTTATACCTGGTAACATCTCCTACAGATAACTTATTGGCAATTGTGGAAGCGTCTCTTCAAGGTGGATTAACCCTGTTACAATATCGAGAAAAGACCGCTGATGATTCAGTGCGTTTAGAACGGGCTATAAAGTTACGGGAGTTATGTCACCATTACGGAGCTTTATTCATTATTAATGATCGGGTGGATTTAGCATTGGCCGTAGATGCTGATGGTGTACATTTGGGACAACAGGATATACCCATAGCTGTGGCTCGTCAATTACTGGGAAATCAGCGCATTATCGGCCGCTCTACCACAAATCCGCAAGAAATGCAAATGGCAATTACTCAAGGTGCAGATTATATTGGTGTGGGACCTGTGTATGAAACACCAACTAAAGCAGGTAAAGCCGCAGCGGGTTTAGAATATGTTAAGTATGTTTCCCAAAATTGTCAAATTCCCTGGTTTGCAATTGGGGGCATAGATGGGAGTAATCTGAATGATGTCATGAATGTGGGAGCGCAGCGTGTAGCGGTAGTGCGATCGCTCATGCAATCAGATCAACCCACCTTAGCAACGCAATATTTTATCTCTCAACTTCATCGAGTCAAATAAAAACAGTTTTATGTTTGAGCAAATTAGTCTCCAAATCAATGGAGAAACTCGCAATTGTTTATCCCCAACTCCTTTACCAGAATTACTTCAACAACTAGGTTTTAATCCTCGTTTAGTTGCGGTAGAATACAACGGTGAAATATTACATCGTCAATTTTGGTCAGAAACTGAAATTAAAAATGGTGATTGTTTGGAAATAGTCACCATAGTTGGTGGTGGTTAATTCAACAAACAAGAAGAAGAAGATTCAGGAGTATATAACCAACGATGATAGTTTTTCCGTTTCGCTAATTCCTTACCTTGACGGCCAAGTTTTTCTCGAAGCTGTGAATCTTGACACAGACGATGAAAAGTTTGTAAGACCTCATAACCAGAATTAGGATTGACTAATAAACCATTTTCTTCATGATGAACTGCATCTAAAACACTTCCCAAACGAGGAGCAATTACAGGTTTACCAAAATAACCTGCTTCTAAATAAACTAAACCAAAGTTATCTATAGTTTTATCCTCATGATTATCTGAATTTAACATAGCGAAAATATCGCAAGCTGCATAATAACCGGCTAAATCTCGTTCTGGTACATAGCCAGCAAAATGAACCTGTTTAGTGATTCGCAGTCTTTGGACTTGGGATTTTAGCTGGTTTTCACAAGATCCTACACCGCAAATAATACAATGGACATCAAAACCAATGGTTAGTAATACCGGAATATTATCTATTACTCGATCAAAGTTTTGATATTTAACCAAATTACCAATAGAAAGAATGACAATTGCTGTTTCTGAGATATTGTAAGTTTGACGAATCCGGTGACGTAAATCATCAATATGACTAAAACTAGTAGGAGTACCAAATCTTTCTGGTCTAACTACCGGATTAATCACATGAGTGGGAGTATCTAAACGAAAAGTATTTCTTAAAGAATTGCGAATATGAGAATTATTACAAACAATTCCATCAGCGCGTTTGAGAGTTAATTTTAATAGCCATCTCCATAAAGGATTACTAGCTATCCTCAGTAAATCATGATCATGTAAATAGATAAAAAAGCGAATTGGTAAAATATAACTGAGTACCAACAAAGCCGGAAAATCATAACCATGACACCATTCAATGTAGCGGTAATGATAGCGAAAATATAATTTAATAGCTAGTAAAAAAGCAGCAGTAATATTCAAACCAGATTGGAGAATATTTCCTAACCAGTTATCGCACCAAGCAGGAAAATAAAACCAACGATAAACCGGAAATTGCTGGGATTTATCAAATTTTTTATCTCCAGCACAACCACCAGCTAAGACAATTACCCGGTCTGGATCTTGTAAACAACGATTATAGACATATTCACCAATTACAGCTTCTTGTGGCCGGAATATTCGGGAAATAACTAGGATATCTGGATAAGCTGTTTTATCTCTAACTTGTAACCCTAGTTGGGATATATTTTCCATAATTAAGCCTAATAAATTAACTAGAATTCAGGCGTTATCTTGAATTAAATTCATCAAGATTCATTACTTACTGCTCAATAGCAATCTCAATAAATTGCTAAGGTTATTTAACTGGTAATTTCCAGCAATTAGTGATTACAGAAATGGAGATAATCATCTGACATGATAGAGTTATAGGTGCAGAGACTTTAAAAAAATTAACAACAGAACAGCGATAGAAATAGAGATTTTAAAATGGTAGATTTCAGGAAAAAATTGCGATTTTAAACTTAGGTATTGACATTTTTAATCACAAGTATAACTCTCAGCTTCTAATTAATACACAACAGCGAGATGAACTTATATTATCAAATACTTGGCTAACAAAACTATAAATTTATCAACTATTTTGTCGCCAATTATTGTTGAATTTGCTGAAGATTATCAATGCTGGACAAGTTATCTGCATAATTTAAAAAGATAGTTATGATTTATCATTGACACTTCCATGAGATTACTCAAAAACTACTAGGAGAATTGTTCAATCTAACTATTTCCTCCATAATACCGTAAATATTGGATATTTTCGTGCCAGATCGCCAGAAAATATCCAACAATTTTGTAATCTGCATGATAATTTACTGCCAAATAATGCTTTAATAATGCCGATTCTTTTTACCTTTGTTTTACATGATTTTTCTCAAAATTTATGGTATCAATCATTGCATTTACCTGCCATTAATTTGAAAATATTTAGTTGGTAACTATGGCTATATTTGCTACATTATAACTATATAGAAATAAGTTTTTCATAGTTAATAGGTAGTAAATCTAAAATTTTAATTGTCACCGTGCTTACATCAGTTTATTAAAAGTTAAACCCCCTGGACTATAGGTACTAGATATTCTGTCTCTATCCGGAAAAAATTAGTGAGTAAAAAATTATGAATACAAAAAAATCCAATCACTTAAAACAATTTTTGGAGACTGTAGCAAGATTCACACTTAACCAATAAGTGCTAAAATAGTAAATTAGAATTATTAATGATACTCATTAATTTTTTAGCACTAAGATTATTAAATATGGCATGACTGGAAAATAGAAATAATTAATTAATTCCAAAGTTTTTTGACGGTGAGGGGATTTCACGGTACGGTTATCAACATCAAAAATCCTGCTTAATTCGCTGCCTAACCAACATAACAAGCGTTAGATTAAGAGTAGTGCTATAGCTTGCACTGCTTTTCCCGGAAAAGCCAGCGTAAAAATACAGTTGTCGTCATCAATGAGTTATGAATAAAAAATTACAAGGATTTCTCAAGCCCCTATTTAAAACCGTCTTTATCCTTACCTTAGTCCTAACTTTAGCCTTTAGCCATGGTAGTGATGCCCTAGCAGCCCGTTCTGGTGGTAGAATTGGCGGTGGTTCTTTTAGAATGCCTTCTAGCCGTACCTATGCACCCCGTCCCAATATGCCTAGTAGTGGCGGTTACTACGCCCCCTATGGTGGTGGTTTTGGCTTTCCCTTTCTTTTACCCTTGTGGGGTTTTGGCGGCGGTTTTGGTGGCTTGTTTGGGATTTTGATCTTTTTTGCTATGGTGAATTTTTTAGTCCAAACCTTCCGCCGTGTTACTAGTGGAGAAACGGAAGAATTAAATAGTAACCCTTCCGTGTCTGTAACTCGTTTACAAGTTGGGTTATTAGCTCAAGCTAGAGATTTACAAACCGAACTGAATCACATTGCGGAAACTGCTGATACTAATACTCCAGCAGGAAGAAGCGAAATTTTACAAGAGGCTAGTTTAGCTTTACTGCGTCATCCTGAATACTGGGTATATGCGGGTAGTGGAACTCAACAAGCAAAGTTAAATGCTGCTGAATCCCAATTTAATCGTTTATCTTTAGCTGAACGCAGTAAGTTTAGCGAAGAAACCCTCTCTAATGTGAATAATCAACTAAAAGCTGTTTTGAGCAAAGAAGCTTTATCTGGGGAAGATAACCCCACCCGCTTAATTAGCCAAGGTCCTGGAGAATATATTATTGTCACCTTGTTAGCAGCGACTTTAGGTAAATGTCAAATTCCGGCTATTAATAGCGCTGATGATTTGCGTCAAGCTTTGCGTCAAATTGGTAGTCTTGGAGGTGAACAACTGTTAGCGATTGAAGTTTTGTGGACTCCCCAAGCGCCAGGAGATACATTGACATCAGATGATTTGTTTGCGGAATATCCTGATTTGAAGTTAGTGTAATTGGGAGTTTTTCAAAACTCATGTAGAGACGTTCAATGAAACTTCTCTACATTTTCTCAAACTCTTACTCTCCGAGCCTGGAGCGCCTTCGCGTGAGACAAATTCATTTAGGAAACTCTCCTTCGCGCACTTCCAGAGCATAATCTTGTACAGCTTTAGTAATTGTTTCTCGTAAGTTTGTATAAACCTTAGCAAATGGTGGTTGTTTTTCCGAAAGTCCCAAAATATCAGAAGTGACTAATACTTGACCATCACAGCTAGAACCTGCACCAATACCGATAGTAGGAATACGTATTTTCTGAGTGATTTTTAGAGCTAATTTGGTGGGAATATGTTCCAATACTATAGCAAAAACACCGGCCTTTTCCAGAGCGATCGCTTCATTAAAAATTCTCTCTCCTGCTTCCTGGGTTTTTCCTTGTTGTCGTAACCCTAACTGATGAATTGATTGAGGTGTTAAACCGACATGACCCATAACAGGAATCCCCGCTTGCACTAGTCTAGTAATAGTAGAAACCATAGCGGGATAGCCACCTTCTAATTTTACCGCTTGCGCTCCTGTTTCCTTCAACACCCTACCAGCAGAGTGCATAGCTTGAGAAATACCTTCTTGATAAGTCAAAAACGGTAAATCAACCACGACCAAAGCATTTTTCACACCACGACGGACGGACTTAGCGTGATGTATCATTTCATTCAAAGTGATTGGTAACGTAGTTTCATAACCCAAGATTACTGCCAGAGAATCACCAACTAGGATCAAGTCTACACCAGATATATCTAAAAGTTGAGCGATCGCATAATCCCAGGCAGTTAACGCAACAATCGTCCGTCCCTGTTGTTTCCACTGAGTTAATTGTTGAGTAGTAACTGACATAAATAATTGTTTAATTGTTAATTATCACCTAAATATGGCATTTCTGACATTTTACAAAAAATATACCAGACCCAAAGATTGTAGAGACGACAAACCCTAGATACCCAAAGTCCCTATAAAAAATTCCAGTCGTGGACAAGCAGTATTATACCAATCATCAAAATTTAAAACCCACCCTAGAAT
>NZ_KE384617.1:0-9635 GCF_000426905.1 Dolichospermum circinale AWQC131C | reverse complement strand
GTGCCTCTGTGGTTCGATAAAAGAATATATCAAATTATGCGTAAAATAGCGAATCTAGGGACAGAAGTTAAAAACCTTGCAGAGAAAGGGATACCTTAGATATGCACATTTGTAAAGTAGATTTAACAAAATGTTAAATCTTTCTATAATAGGAAAATCAAATATATTAGTTAACAAAACTTCAGAAATAACTTATTGAATTTTGATCCATTGTGGGGTAAGCTACAAATTCAGTGATGTGCAGTTTTTTCTCCCTTGCTCATCCCATGACTAAATCGGTCTTCCGAGAAAATGCTTCATGACCAATCTTTACCCGCTTGAGGTAGATAGATCAGGAAAAAAGAGAATTGCAGCAAACCAGGTTAATATCTGGAATGTAGTTTTCCGGTAAAGTTCCGCAGAAGACCAATAAAGGCCAGTTAATCTTAATCAAATCGGTTGAGTGGGATATGCTTTCCTCAAGATGAAAAGATTTTGTATTGCTGGGACGAAAAACAACAGCGTCAAAAGAGTACGTCTGAATCATGGTAGAAAGTGAGTTATGGTAATTCTACCCATAGCTTAATTTGTGCAACCGCACTGCCACCATAGAAACTAATCGCCCCAAAATATAAGCAAAACTTATGATCTTATTAAGAATGAATAAAGAGTAAGAATGAGAAGAAGTTGCACATAACGTGATTTGATAGTAATAAAGAAAGACTTCTTGGAAGAAAAATATGTCTTACGCGCAAACTAAGACTCAGGCTAAGTCTGGGTATCAAGCTGGGGTTAAAGATTACAGACTAACTTATTACACACCGGATTACACACCCAAAGATACAGATTTACTAGCAGCATTTCGGATGACTCCCCAACCTGGAGTTCCCCCCGAAGAAGCTGGTGCGGCTGTAGCTGCTGAGTCTTCCACTGGTACTTGGACAACAGTTTGGACAGACTTACTCACCGACCTAGATCGCTACAAAGGTCGTTGTTATGATATCGAACCAGTTCCCGGTGAAGATAACCAATACATCTGTTACGTTGCTTATCCTTTAGACTTGTTTGAAGAAGGTTCTATCACCAACGTATTGACATCTATTGTCGGTAACGTATTTGGTTTTAAAGCTTTGCGGGCTTTACGTTTGGAAGACATTCGTTTTCCAGTAGCTTACATCAAGACCTTCCAAGGACCTCCTCACGGTATTCAAGTTGAGCGCGACAAATTGAACAAATATGGTCGTCCTCTGTTGGGTTGTACAATTAAGCCCAAATTAGGTCTTTCCGCGAAGAACTACGGACGTGCTGTATACGAATGTTTACGTGGTGGTTTGGACTTCACCAAAGACGACGAAAACATCAACTCAGCACCATTCCAAAGATGGCGCGATCGCTTTTTGTTCGTAGCTGAAGCTATCAACAAAGCCCAAGCAGAAACCGGCGAAATCAAAGGTCACTACCTGAACGTTACCGCTCCTACCTGCGAAGAAATGTTGAAACGGGCTGAGTACGCTAAAGAACTCAAACAGCCCATCATCATGCACGACTACCTAACCGCAGGTTTCACCGCTAACACCACATTGGCTCGTTGGTGTCGTGATAACGGTATTCTGTTGCACATTCACCGTGCTATGCACGCTGTAATTGACCGTCAGAAAAACCACGGTATCCACTTCCGCGTATTAGCTAAAGCTCTCCGCTTGTCTGGTGGTGATCACATCCACACCGGTACAGTTGTTGGTAAATTAGAAGGTGAACGCGGTATCACCATGGGCTTCGTTGACCTATTACGTGAAAACTACGTTGAGCAAGACAAGTCTCGCGGTATTTACTTTACCCAAGACTGGGCTTCTCTACCTGGTGTAATGGCCGTTGCTTCCGGTGGTATCCACGTATGGCATATGCCCGCGTTGGTTGAGATCTTCGGTGATGACTCCGTATTACAATTCGGTGGTGGTACTCTTGGACACCCATGGGGTAACGCTCCTGGTGCTACAGCTAACCGCGTAGCTTTAGAAGCTTGTATCCAAGCTCGTAACGAAGGACGTAACATGGCTCGTGAAGGTAACGATATTATCCGCGAAGCTGCTAAGTGGTCTCCTGAATTGGCTGTTGCTTGCGAACTTTGGAAAGAAATTAAGTTCGAGTTTGAAGCAATGGATACCGTCTGATCATTTAAGATTTGGGATTTTGGATTCATAAACAATCCAAAATCTAAAAATCTCAAGGGCTGGATCAAGCATGGATTTAAAGCAAATTGCGAAAGAAACAGCCAAAACTCTCCAAAGTTACCTGACTTATCAGGCACTAAGGACTGTATTGGCGCAGCTAGGCGAAACAAATCCACCTTTAGCACATTGGTTGCAAAACTTTTCCGCCGGCAAAATCCAAGACGGAGAAGCATATATTGAGGAACTGTTTCTGGAAAAGTCAGATTTGGCTTTGCGGATTATGACTGTCAGGGAACACATAGCGGCAGAAGTGACAGAGTTTTTACCAGAAATGGTGATGACTGGTATTCAGCAGGCCAATATGGAACAACGTCGCCAGCATCTCGAACGTATTACGCAATTAAACTTATCAGATCCCAGCCCAAAAACACCAAAGACAGATAATATCTGATTCTAATTTAGATAATTTATCTAATTAGTCACTGAATTTTGGATTTTGGATTTTGGATTGACTTCACCCTCAAGTTTAGAAGCTCAGAAATCTTAAATTTGGGAGTTACAATTTTTACGTCCTCAAGGATGGGGACTTGTACAAATTTTTGGAATCTAAAATCTAAAATCTAAAATCTAAAATTCTCAATCAGTCAACCAAGTAATAAAAAATCTCCCCCACTTATCAAAAGCTATGCAAACTTTACCTAAAGAGCGTCGTTACGAAACCCTTTCTTACCTTCCCCCTCTGTCTGACGCGCAAATTGCCAAGCAAGTTCAATATATTTTGAACCAAGGCTACATCCCCGCAATTGAATTTAACGAAACTTCTGAACCTACAGAACTTTATTGGACAATGTGGAAGTTACCTTTGTTCGGCGCTAAATCTACTCAAGAAGTATTGAGCGAAGTTCAAGGTTGCCGTTCTCAGTATAGCAGCTGCTACATCCGTGTTGTTGGTTTTGACAACATTAAGCAGTGTCAAGTTCTTAGCTTCATCGTTCACAAACCTAGCAGATACTAAAATCTGATTTGGTTTAATTAAGCTTATTTATACCCTGGTGAGAGGTAGAGTTTTCTATCTCTCTTTTTTAGTTTTTGCTACAGAATAAGCTGTTACGTACCTATGTTCAGTTGAGTATTCTGTCAGTAATTAATAACAATTATGCAGAATTTCCTCGAATTGTCGAAAATTGGCAAGCTTAGTTAAATTGCTTTTCTCTAACTTAATCTATAATTCAAAGTTAGGATAGTTATATAGTAATCCTTAACGATATGTGAGAGTTTAACCAGGCTCAAATGCTTATAAAATAACAATTTTTATCTACGTATTTTCTCACGATGGGGGTAGGATTGCTATATGTGCCTTATTTACCAGCCATCTACCGCAATAGTTCTGTTAAAAAACGTCCTCCCTAAAACTAAAAATTATGACACAGCTAAAAAATGGCGAAAATGAATCCTTGCTAGTAGAAGAGTTTTTTAACAAGCAGTGGAAAATTTATCAAAAGGTACTCAATAATAATTACATGGGTCATAATGAAATTTATGGAATATTACATAAATTTCTTCTGAACAACTTTCAAAAACCCTTTAAAATGCTTGATTTAGGATGTGGTGATGCCAGTTTAACTAGTCTGGTATTATCAAATACTAATATCACATCCTATCATGGTGTAGACTTATCCATAGCTGCATTAGAAATTGCCAAAGAGAATTTAAAAAAGATTAATTGTGACATAACTTTAAATCAGGGAGATTTCTCAGAAGTAGTGCCTTTTTTGGCATCAGATCAAGAGCATAGATTTGATGTGATTTTCATTTCTTTCGCGCTGCACCATCTTCAGCTTCAGCAAAAAGAGCATTTTATTAACCAGCTACAACAGCTATTGATTCCGGGAGGTGTTTTGATATTAATTGATATTATTCGTCAAGAAACAGAAGACCGAGATAGTTACATTCTCCGCTACCTAGATAATGTGCAAAAATACTGGTCTTTACTCACCCCAGAAGAGTATTCAATGGTTCAGGAGCATATTTCCACCAGCGATTTTCCCGAAACTCAACAAACTATCCAAGAAATCTGTCAAAAATCCGGTTTTAATCAGTTTAAATGCCTCTACCGTGACCAATTAAACACTACACAATTATTATACTTTTCTCAGGAATTGTCATCATCTTAAATAATTAAGTAGATTGTCGTTATGACAAGGGAACAGGGAACAGGCAACAGGGAACAGGCAACAGGGAAGAGGTTTTGGGCAACTTTACTTTTTGTTACTTATGTCGGTTTTTTTCCGTTTACTTAAGTAAAAAATTAAACAATTAAAAAATTAAACGTTATGAACGTGACAATTACTGGTACTATTGAACGCCGAAATATTGGCCTTGGTGTCTGGGCTTTTGTGACAGAAGATGGTGTCACTTACCAAATCCCTAAAAGTGCTGATAAAAACCTACTCAAATCAGGACAAAAAGCCAAAGTCACAGGAGAGGTAAGAAATGATCTCGTAACAACTGCAATGATTGGTCCTGTTTTAGAAGTTCATTCTTTTGAGGTCATAATATAATTTGTTAATTTGTGGTTGTTTGTCAAAAGTGAGACAGAAATTACCCTTGGCAATAATCAGGTTTTTGGGAAGATTGTGCGTAATTTATCTGAAAATCAAAATTTCAATTCTTTAGTTTATATAAAATCAGTTTTAAGTTATCAAATTCCCTTTCTAAGATAGAAGCAACGACCAAAAATCGCCATAGATAAACACGACCTCATAGCAGCAATTAATATGACTCAAGTATCAGAATCTTTGGATTTGTCCACAGATAAAGCTCTAGATCGTGATTGTACAACATTATCCCGCCACGTTCTCCAACAATTACATAGTTTTGGACCTGATGCCCAGGATTTAAGTGCGCTGATGAATCGCATCGCTTTAGCGGGTAAATTAGTGGCTCGTCGTTTGAGTCGGGCTGGTTTAATGGAGGGGGTGCTAGGATTTACTGGAGAAGTCAACGTCCAGGGAGAATCTGTAAAAAAGATGGATGTTTACGCGAATGAAGTATTTATCTCTGTTTTCAAGCAAAGCGGCTTAGTTTGTCGTCTGGCTTCCGAGGAAATGGAGAAACCCTATTATATCCCGGAAAATTGCCCCATTGGTCGTTATACGCTGCTTTATGACCCCATTGACGGCTCATCAAACACAGATAATAATCTCAGTTTAGGTTCTATTTTTGCCATTCGTCAACAGGAAGGAGCGGATATTGATGGTGAAGCTCAGGATTTGCTTACAAATGGCCGTAGACAATTAGCAGCGGGATATATTCTATATGGACCTAGCACTATGCTAGTGTATACCATAGGTACGGGAGTGCATTCCTTTATTCTTGATCCTAGTTTAGGTGAATTTATTCTCTGTGACGAGAATATCAAAATGCCCAATCATGCTGCGACCTATAGTGTTAATGATGGTAATTTCTGGCAATGGGATGAACCCTTTAGAGAATATATTCGTTATGTTCATCGTACAGAAGGATATAGTTCCCGTTACAGTGGGGCAATGGTGAGTGATATTCACAGAATTTTATTACAGGGTGGGGTATTTCTGTACCCAGGAACATTACAAAAACCAGAAGGTAAATTACGTCTGTTGTATGAAACTGCTCCCTTAGCGTTTTTAATTGAACAAGCTGGGGGTAAAGCGACCACAGGAAAAATGGATATTTTAGATGTAGTTCCCAGTAAACTGCATCAACGGACACCTTTAATCATTGGTAGTAAAGAGGATGTAGAAAAAGTGATGTCTTTTATGCCAAAAAGTCATTAAAGTTACAGCATTTATTCCTATTCTCAAGTCCAGAGCTTAATGATAAAACTCTTGTGGTGCGGGCATCTTGCCTGCATAAGGTGTATCTGACTCCAGTTAAAAGTGCTGTAAATTAAGCAAATTATCGGTTGGGTAGAAAGAAGTGAAACCCAACATTCCCGCGAGTTGGGTTTTCTCAACCCATGCAGCCCCGACCAATAGAAGTCCAAGACGGGTAAATGAAGAGTTTAAACCCACACAGATAGATTATTTTTGTAGCACTTTTGCTTAAAAACGGCTGTAACTTAAATTCTAGACTTTATACACCTGCGATCTTTCAAAATCCAAAATCCAAAATCTAAAATCCAAAATCCAAAATCCAAAATCCAAAATCCTATGGTGTCTGCGTCCTTTCTGTGTCACTCATGAACTCTTTAAAAGGTCAAGTCAAGCTATTCTCACCTATAGAGGAGATTGGGGAATTTAGGAACTTGCCCTTTACCTCTTGCAAAATCTAAAATCTAAAATCTAAAATCTAAAATCCTATGGTCAGTTTGCTAGAAAATCCATTGCGCGTTGGTCTACAACAGCAAGGGATGCCCGAACCACAAATTATCGTTATCTTTGGCGCTTCTGGAGATCTAACCTGGCGTAAGTTAGTACCGGCGCTGTACAAATTGCGGAGAGAAAGACGTATTCCGGCAGAAACCACCATTGTGGGTGTAGCGCGTCGAGAATGGAGTCATGAATACTTCCGTGAGCAAATGCAAAAAGGCATGGCAGAAGCTCACGCTAATGTAGAACTAGGTGAACTTTGGCAGGACTTTTCCCAAGGTTTATTTTACTGTCCGGGGAATATAGATGACCCCGCAGGATACCAAAAACTGAAAACCTTATTAGCTGAACTAGACGAGAAACGGGGAACAAGGGGAAACCGGATGTTTTACCTCTCTGTTGCCCCTAATTTCTTCCCTGAAGCCATTAAACAGCTAGGGTTAGCGGGAATGCTAGAAGACCCCGACAAACAGCGTTTAGTCATCGAAAAACCCTTTGGTCGTGATTTAGCCTCCGCTCAAAACCTCAACCAAGTAGTACAAAAGGTTTGTAAAGAAAACCAAGTTTATCGTCTTGACCACTACTTAGGGAAAGAAACAGTCCAAAACTTGCTGGTTTTCCGCTTTGCTAATGCCATTTTTGAACCTTTGTGGAATCGGCAATTTGTAGATCATGTGCAAATTACCGTCGCCGAAACCGTGGGAGTAGAAGACCGGGCGGGTTATTATGAAACTGCCGGCGCATTGCGGGATATGCTGCAAAATCACCTCATGCAGCTTTACTGTTTAACCGCTATGGAAGCGCCTAACTCCATGGATGCTGATAGTATCCGCACGGAAAAAGTTAAAGTGTTACAAGCGACTCGTTTGGCTGATGTTAATAATTTGTCAAAATCAGCAATTCGCGGACAATACAGCGCGGGTTGGATGAAAGGTCAACAGGTGGCAGGGTATCGAACTGAACCAGGTGTTAATCCTGAATCTACTACTCCCACCTATGTGGCCATGAAGTTTATGCTGGACAATTGGCGCTGGCAAGGTGTTCCTTTTTACTTGAGAACTGGTAAGCGGATGCCGAAAAAGGTGAGTGAAATTGCGATTCACTTCCGCGAAGTTCCTTCGAGAATGTTCTCCTCCGCTGCCCAACAAGTGAACGCTAACGTTTTGGCTATGCGAATACAACCCAATGAAGGTATTTCTCTCCGGTTCGATGTGAAAATGCCCGGCGTTGATTTCCGTACCCGTTCCGTAGATATGGATTTTAGCTACGGTTCTTTAGGTATTTCCGCAACTTCCGATGCTTATGATCGTCTCTTCCTTGATTGTATGATGGGCGACCAAACTTTGTTTACACGGGCGGACGAAGTAGAAGCGGCTTGGCAAGTAGTTACACCTGCCTTGTCTGTATGGGATTTACCAGGTAATCCTGCGAATATTCCCCAGTATGAAGCTGGTACTTGGGAACCAGCAGAAGCAGAATTATTAATTAACCAAGACGGCCGCCGCTGGCGCAGACTTTAATTGGTCATTGGTCATTGGTCATTAGTCATTGGTTATTGGTCATTAGTCATTAGCAAAACAACTGACCACTGACAACCAACAACTGACCACTGACCACTGACCACTGACAAGCAACAACTAACAACTAAGACTATTAACTATGGTTTCTCAAGCACCTACGATTTTTTCTTTGCAAGCACCCAAGGATGTTTCCCTCACAGAAATTGAGGTAGAACTGAATCAAGTTTGGCAAAGTTACGGTATTCAAGGGGAAGACGGTGGTTTACCCGCTGCTACCCGCGCCACAACATTTACTTTAGTAGTTTACGAACCAGAAGAAACTCAGTTTTTACTAACTGCAACCGGTTTTTATCGTGGTCCAGTAGATGGTATTCTCGGACCCCAAACTAAAACGGCTTTGCAAGAAGTTCAGAAAAAGCACCATCTTCCAGAAACCGGTACTGCTACTCCAGAAACTCTGACTGCTTTACGGGCTGAATATTTCCAAAAGCAGCACACTGGACCAAATGGAGATAATCATGGTACGGCCATGGGGTATACTTTCAGTCCTACCAGTCCCACTATTGCTGACGAAATTGCTACCCGTAACCCTTGCCGGATTATTGCTTTATGTCCCATTGCCGGTGATGATGAAGGAGTAAAAGCACAAGTTTCTACCTATTGTCCCATGCAAAAGCAGTCCTCCAGCACTCTTGTCTGTTGTGAGTACATTACCCTCACTGGTACTGCTACAGCTTTAGAACGCATTGGGGGCATGATTCCGGCTTTGTTAATTGGTGGTTTACCTAAGTTCCTCTGGTGGAAAACTACACCTGATGCCGCTAATCCTTTATTTAAGCGGTTAGCATCAGTATGTAATAATGTTATTGTTGACTCTTGTAACTTCAATACACCAGAAGATGATTTACTCAGCTTACAACAACTAGTAGAATCGGGTATACCTTTAGCTGATTTAAATTGGCGACGTTTATCAGCATGGCAAGAACTGACAGCAGAAGCCTATGACGCGCCTAATCGTCGTGCAGCCCTCAAGGAAATTGATCGTGTCAATATTGACTATGAAAAAGGTAATGCTGCTCAAGCATTATTATACTTAGGTTGGTTCGCTAGTCGCTTGGAATGGCGACCAGTTGCCTATAGACAGGAAAAAGGTGATTATGACATCACATACATTAATTTCCTCTCTCCAGACCAAAGACACATAGAAGCCGAGTTAGCAGGGGTTCCCATTGCTGATATTGGGGAAATTGTCGGTGATTTAATTGGTTTACGCTTGAGTTCTACTAATCCTCAAGCCAATTGTGGCACCGTAATTTGTTCAGAAACAGGCGGTTGTATGCGAATGGAAACCCATGGAGGCGCTCAGTCGGCTGGGTTGTTTCAACAGGTAAGTTCTCTTTCCGAACAAAAAGCGGAAGCTTTGTTAAGTCAACAGGTACAACGCTGGGGACGGGAAGCTTTATTTGAGGAAAGTCTCACTCTCATTGGTAACACTATTAAGTTAGGTAATGGGTAATGGGTAATGGGTAATGGGTAATGGGTAACACCATTACCCACCCCACTAAGGTAAATTTCCCTATTTCTGTATTATATCTTTAAGTAGGTGAACGGAAAAC
>NZ_KE384616.1:47098-53858 GCF_000426905.1 Dolichospermum circinale AWQC131C | reverse complement strand
TGACAGGAAGGCACAGGGGAATAGTAATATTCCTGACCAACCTACGAATACAAAGCGATCGCGTTTTAACCAGTCGTCTAATACGTCAAACCACCCTCTACTGGGGGCGCGTCCAACTGCGATGGTCATTTGACTACAATCCTTGGTTTTTTACTAAAATTGCTACGTTTTTTAAGCTGTGTTCCGGCGATTCTACCAATTTATGGGAACTACCGTGAGAAATTCAACGTTTTTTCCAATCTCAGCAGCCCTTGAGAATGTGAGATTGTGAGAACTGACTACTTAAAAAGTCATCACTTCTTTATAATTATGTCATGTTCAGCCACCATTAACCAGTAATCTGGGTTTTGTTAGCTTAATGATTCTTAACTTATCACATTCACCAGGGTTTGCGCTGGATACGGGCAAGAAAATTAAATATTCACTATCTCCAATACTATCAATATCAGAATTTTAACAATTTGACACAAGTTTTCTCAGAATCAGAAGACAGAAAAAATTCTCCCTTATCCCCCAAAGCCCATAATATCCTTGATAACTTGCAATTAAGACGGCTTGAGTGTCAAACTTGAGAAAGATAGTCCAAGGTAGTTTCATGACGGTATCAACAACGATTAACAAAGGCGAGAACCTTCTCTATCAAAAGGTTCTGGGTTCACGTCGGTTCAGCAACTACTGGTGGGCAACTATTGTTACTATGGGAGCCAGTGGTTTTTTCTTAGCTAGTATCTCCAGTTATCTCAAGGTTAATTTACTCATAGTTACTGATCCCACCCAACTGATATTTGTCCCTCAAGGATTGGTAATGGGATTATACGGTGCTGCTGGCTTGTTATTAGCCTTATATCTGTGGCTGGTGATTTTATGGGATTTAGGTGGCGGCTATAATGAGTTCAATCGGGAAACGGGGAAATTAAAAATCTTTCGCTGGGGTTTTCCGGGGAAAAACCGTGAAATCCAAATTGACGGACGCATCCAAGATGTACAATCGGTGCGTATTGTGATTAAGGAAGGTCTTAATCCTCAACGCGCTTTGTATCTCCGGCTGAAGGGTAGACGGGATATTCCCCTCACCAGAGTGGGTCAACCTTTGTCTTTAGCTGATTTGGAAACTCAAGGGGCCCAATTAGCTCGTTTTTTGGGAGTATCCTTAGAAGGACTGTAATAATTTTAAATTTTGGATTTTGGATTTTGGATTTTGGATTGCTGATCAATCAGTAATGATTATGCTCTCTCTGGGGAGAGTTGTTTTCACAATTGAAAATCCAAAATTCCACATTTTTGCCAGAAAATATCGGCTGCTTTGAGAATTTACGCAAAACGGAAAGAAAGTAGAGGGTAATTCATGTAGCCCAAGATCCCGCAGGATATTACCCCTACCCAAAAATGGGTTTTCAGTTTTCTGGGTCCACTGAGGTACGGGATTCATTCCTGATTGCTGTACCTAAGTAAGATAGGAAATGCTATATATTTTCCGTAGGTCATAACCTTGTTTGATTCAGTCACTAACAATGCAATTAAAATTTCCACAATTTTTTGTGGCTTGGTTGATTATTTTTGCTTTGACTTTGGGAGGATGCACGAGCAGTATAGAATCTTCTAATACATCCCCAACTTCAGCAGCTACTACAAGCACACAAACAGTATCAAAACCTACTAATGAGAGTATTCCCGGCATGAAAGATTTACCACGTCTCGAAGGTAAAGCTACAGTGGTGATGACAGTTAATGGCGCACCAATTACGATTGAATTAGATGGCATTAATGCGCCAATTACTGCGGGTAATTTCGTGGATTTAGTGCAAAAAGGTGTTTATGATGGTTTAGTATTTCATCGCGTTGTCCGTGATCCCCAACCTTTTGTCGCCCAAGGTGGAGATCCACAAGGTAAAGACCCGACATTTCCCGCTACTAGACTGGGAACAGGTGGCTATATTAATCCTAAAACTGGCAGTGAGCGCCGTATACCTTTAGAAATTAAGCCCAAAGGCGCGAATGAGCCTATTTACGGTAAGACAATTACTGACAAGCCAGAGTTACAGCATAAGCAAGGGGCGATCGCTATGGCCCGATCACAAATGCCTGATTCTGCTTCTTCTCAATTCTACTTCGCTTTAGCAGATTTATCATTCTTGGATGGTAATTATGCTGTATTCGGTAATGTCACCGAAGGCTTTGATGTAGTTAATAACATTAAACAAGGCGATCGCATTGAGTCGGCAAAAGTTACCCAGGGTGCGGAAAATCTGAAAAGTCCTGAGTAGTCATTGGTCATTAGTCAGTGGGAAACATGATTGATAATTGGATTTTATTCCCGATTTTTCAAGTATTCCCACTGCTGACTTCTCACTTTTGAATTTTGACATCAAATCTAAAATCTCAAATCTAAAATTGGTTAAGGTTGTTGTTACTGGTATTGGTTTAGTTTCTGCTTTAGGCAAAAATCTGGAAGATAGTTGGCAAAATCTACTACTTGCTAAAACTGGGATTAAATTACATCAACTATTTCCAGAATTGGGGGTGATTCCTCTAGGCTTAATTGCTGAAAAACCTACGGCGTTAAGTACCATAACGGAAATAGTTGTTACATCAGCTTTACAAGATGCCCAATTAGTACCGCCTTTATCTGATTGTGCTGTAGTCATTGGTTCTAGTCGTGGTTATCAAGCATCATGGGAAATGATGGCGCAAAACATACATGAACAAGCGGGAGGAGCAAATTTAGACAATTGGTTAAATACTTTACCCCAAATGAATGCGATCGCTGTAGCCCGACAAATAGGAGCATCAGGGGCAATTTTAGCACCAATGGCCGCTTGTGCAACAGGAATTTGGGCGATCGCTCAAGCTGCTATGTTAATTCAAAGCGGTGAGTATCAAATAGCCATAGCTGGTGCAGTAGAAGCACCTATTACACCCCTAACAATTGCCGGATTTCAGCAAATGGGGGCTTTAGGGAAAACAGGGGCATATCCCTTTGATTTATACCGGGAAGGCTTGGTATTAGGTGAAGGTGGTGCTGTATTTATCCTTGAATCTGCGGAGTTGGCCAGTCAACGTCAAAGCAAGGTTTATGGAGAAATATTAGGTTTTGGCTTGACAGCAGACGCATATCATGGTATATCTCCAGAACCAGAGGGTAAAAGTGCTATGGTCGCAATTAAGCAATGTTTAGAACGTAGTCAAATGACACCAGCAGCTATAGACTACATTCATACCCATGGTACAGCTACCCAATTAAATGACCGCATGGAAAGTAAAATTATCCAAAGTTTATTTCCAGCAAAATTAGCAATTAGTTCTACTAAAGGTAGCACAGGTCACACATTAGGCGCATCGGGAGCTTTAGGTGTAGCATTTTCACTGATGGCATTGCAGAATAATATATTACCTCCCTGTGTAGGACTTCAGCAACCAGAATTTAATTTAAACTTGATTAGATCAGCACAAGAAAGTAAAATTAAGAATGTTCTGTGTTTTAGCTTTGGTTTTGGTGGACAAAATGCTGTTATGGCTTTAGGAAATCTGAAAACCTGATATTCAGAGAGAGATTTTTTTAACTGAATTAATTATTGCATATTATCAGTTAATGGCGATCGCGTTTTAAATTAAAAATAACCTTTTCTAAATACCACTTGGTTGATTTACCTGGATACTTATTTCGTTCATGTCTCAAAAGTCTTTCCGCAGTTACACTATCTAATTGTAATAGCATTAATAATTGTTTCCAAAGTCTTTTTTCTGCACTTCCAAAAGTGAAACGAGTGGGATCTAATTTTCCGGTTTTTTTAGCCTTAGATATACGCCGTTTTTGGCTGCGAATTACAGATATTGCTAAAAACAAGACCATTATCGTCAGAATTAGCCAAAGGGATAAAATCAAGGTGTGCATATTCAAGTAAGTTAGTATAATTATTAATTACAGAATGCAGGAATTATTTAAATATACACATCCGTAAATATTCTGATTTTATTTAGCTTAAAATTAGACAATCAAGCCAGAAATTCCCGACTTCCTGAAATTTATTAAAGTTAAATCAAGAATAAATGAAAGAATTTGAAATCCTTAAAAACTTATATTCTCAAGATTTAGAAACCAGAAAAAATTGGTATTCCCAGGTAGCAGAGGCTTACAATAAATTCAGACCTCGCTATCCAGAAGAAATTATTAATGGTGCTATAGAAATAGCTCAAATTTCCCCAAAAGCTAATATCCTAGAACTAGGTTGTGGACCAGGAAACGCAACTTTAGCATTTGCTAAATTAGGCTTTTCTATGATTTGTTTAGAATCAAGTTTAGCAGCTTGTCATTTAGCAAGAAAAAACTGTGAAATGTACCCACAGGTAGAAATTCAGCAGACCACTTTTGAAGAATGGGAACTAGAACCTGAAAAATTTGATGCTGTTTTAGCAGCAACTTCTTTTCATTGGATTAATCCTCAATCTGGTAATATCAGAATTGCGGAAGCTTTAAAAAACGACGGTGCTTTAATTTTGCTTTGGAATATGACTCCCCAACCAGAATATGAAATATATCAAAGTTTCCGGGAAATTTATCAAAAGTATGCTCCATTTTTAGATAGGTACGAAGATATAAAAACTCAAAAACAGATAGTTGAAAATTTAGGACAAATAGCTATTAATTCAGGTAGATTTAAAAATTTAGTTTCTGAACAAATGGTATGTAAAGCTAATTATTATATTGATGATTTCCTACTACTTTTAAGCACTTATACACCTTACCTAAAACTAGATATAGAAACCAGAAATTGTTTATTTACAGAATTAGGAAAAAAGATAGAAAACAACTTAGGAGGAAATATTCAAATCACCTATATCTCAGCCTTTCAGGTTGCTAAAAAAGCTGAGATATAGTGTAACCGTTTTTCTTGATTTTCGGGAATGTATAAATGTGAAACTACTTACATACCCTCTACCAAAGTCTGATATTGTTCTGCTGTGAGAGAATCATCTATTTCCGCAGCATCATTAACACGCACTTTAATGAACCAACCTTCACCATAGGGATCATCCGCTACTTGTTCTGGAGCGCTTATTAAAGCTTCATTACTCTCTATGACTGTGCCACTAACAGGTGAATTAAGTGTTTCCACGGCTTTCACGGATTCAATAGTACCAAAGGTATCTCCCTTAGTAATAGTATCACCAGTGTCTGCTAGTTCTAAAAAGACAATATCACCCAATTGTTCTATAGCAAACTGAGTAATACCGATAGTAGCAATGTCGTCATCCAGACGAACATATTCATGGGAATCTAAGTATCGCAAATCCTGGGGATATTCAGAAGACATATCACTTTCTCTTCAATGTTAAAACAATATTGTGACAAGCGTAACCTAAACTCATTATTCCTCGAAAACCTCAAAAATTATACTATATTCCTGTACTTGACCGAAGTGGGAAATCCTATATCACTTAATAACACGATTTTTTGAGCGATAAAATGGGCGTTTCACAACTACAGCGGGGTAAGCTTTACCGCGAATTTCCACTTGTAGCTGCTGTTTGACCGTTGCTAACTGACTGGGAACATAGGCCAAAGCTATGGGATAACCAAGTGTCAGCGAGAGAGTACCACTTGTTACTTCTCCTACAACTTGACCCGATGATAATACAGGGTAGCCGTGACGAGGAATATTCCGTCCTTCCGTTTGTAAACCTACGAGTTTACGCGGTACTCCTTGGGCTTTTTGCTGTATTAAAACTTCTTTTCCGATAAAGTCACCCTTGGTATCTAAATGTACTAACCAACCTAAACCAGCCTCTAGAGGTGTAATGGTATCATCAATGTCTTGTCCATAAAGTGCCATTGCAGCTTCTAAGCGCAGGGTGTCTCTACAACCAAGTCCACAGGGAATAACACCAACATGATATAGATTTTGCCACAAGTCTATACCCACGGAGGAATCTACCATGACCTCAAAACCATCTTCTCCTGTATAACCTGTCCGAGCGAGAAATGCGTATTTTCCGAAAATGGTTGTTTCTAAATGTCCAAAAGCCTTAATTGCTGATAAATCCTCTGTGACTAAAGATTGAAGATGATTAGTAGCTGTTGGACCTTGAACAGCAATTAAAATTTTATCCCGTGAAAGGTCTTGAAATTCAACTCTATTCGGATCAAGATGCGCTAATATCCATGCTCTATCTTTATCAGTGGTTGCGGCGTTGACGATAATTACAACCTTTTGCGTATCAAAGCTGTCTGTACCTTGGTAGTAAATAATGATGTCGTCAACAATTCCACCTTGATGGTTTAGTAATACAGTATATTGTGCTTGTCCAGGTTGTAAACGACTTAAATCTGAAGGAACTAAATACTCAAGTTGGGAAATCAGGTTCTGACCTTGGAGGATAAATTTACCCATGTGAGAAATATCGAACATTCCCACCGTATTTCTAACAGTGTGGTGTTCTTCTATGATACTACTATATTGTATGGGCATTTCCCAGCCACCAAAGCTGGTAAATTTGGCTTTAAGTTCTACACCCATTTGATATAAAGGTGTTCGCCCTAAAGATTGGTTTGTATTTTCTGGATTAGCCACAGGTAGGTAGTTATATTTACGTGGAATAGAAATTAAAAATTCATACAGGAAAAGATTAAAACTTGACCCCTTTACTAAACGTCCCCCCGTAGAGAGGAGAGACTCAGAACCCAGTTTTTAGTCAAAAGCAAGTAGAGTTTCTCACTATATCTATCCTAGTAGACAGCTTCTAATTTAGCAGAGAATTACTT
>NZ_KE384616.1:17264-47006 GCF_000426905.1 Dolichospermum circinale AWQC131C | reverse complement strand
CTTGTGGCGTGTTCCAGTGAAGTGTCAAGAATCATCGCACCTTCAGGTCGGTGAGTATGTCAATCCTTCCTGCGGTTTAATAATTAATAGTGGAATTGTTGAGATTTATTAAGCAAAGATGATCAAGTATCGCCCAATATTGGCTAGTATGATTTTAGCCTTGGTGTTGTTTGTTTTCCCTTTATCAGCCCAAGCTGCCAGTTCTTCCAGTGTTACTAGTTTTAACATGAATCAGGGAGTCGCGGGAAAGGACTATTCTGGTAAAAGTTTAATTAGAACTGAGTTTACAAATGTGAAATTAGAGAATAGTAACTTTAGTAATGCTGATTTGCGCGGCGCTGTTTTTAGTAGTTCTTTATTAGAAGGTGCAAATTTACATGGTATTGATTTTAGTGAAGGCATTTCTTATTTAACAAGATTTAAAACCGCTGATTTAAGTGATGCCGTGTTAAAAGATGCAATGATGTTGCGTTCTACCTTTGATGATGTTAATATTACTGGTGCTGATTTTACCAATGCAATTTTAGATATGGTACAGGTGAAAAAACTCTGTGTTAACGCCAGTGGTGTAAATTCTAAAACAGGTGTAGATACTCGTCAATCTTTAGGATGTAAATAAATACATTTATACCCTTCACTACGGAGAAGGGGTTTTCAGAAAAACTTAGTAATTCTAAATTTTAGTAATTCTAAATTATGGTTCTTCAGTATTGAATAATACTGATAAAATCCCAAATAGCTGCGGCCACAATATCAGGACAAGATTCTGGTAAATTACTTTCTCCATGGGTAATATTATGTAACTTAATATTAGGAATTAGTCGAGCATAAGTATTACTTCTAGATATAGCAACGGCGCTATCTTCCCCACCTTGTAAAATTAAACAAGGAACTTTAATATTAGGCAAGCGTTTTTCTAAAAATTCTGCTTCTATTTCTGGTTTTTTGCGGTTAAAAAGTAAGTGAGAGGCTGTAGGGTAATCTAACAAAGTTTTTCTTAATTCTAAATCCTTAGTGATTTTTTTTTCCCAACCAATCAATTTAACTAAAGGAATAATTAAGCGTAAAAATTTAATTACCCATGGTGGACAACTAAATAAGCGCCGTCTTTTTTCCCAATACTGTTTTTGTCCTTCTGCTGCTACACCCTCTGGAGATAACAGTATCAAACCATATATTTGTTCTGGATATTTTACAGCATAACTAGCAGCAATCCAACCTCCTAAAGAATTACCAACTAAATAGACCTTCTCTAATTTTAAAGCCTCTAAAAAATCAGCTAAACACTCCACTTGTAAATCTATAGAATGGTGAATATCGGGATTAGCTGATTCACCAAAACCTAATAAATCTAGTGCAAAGCAGTGGATACCCGCAGCCAATAATTCCATTGTTGATACCCATTCACTACCATCATTCCATGCACCATGCAGAAAGACCACAGGTATTCCATTACCAACCTCACGCCAAAATAATATCCCTTGAGAAAGTTTTCTGCGGGAGTTGCGAAATAAAATATTCATTTTAATTTACTCATTTACTCATTTTTGTAATTTCTAATTAATAGACTTTGGATTTGAAAATTAAATCCAAAATCTTCAATTTTCCATCTTTTACGCAAGAGTTGTTAAGCCATTTAAATAGTCTTGTAACTGACGAGAATGATCATGAGACATATCTGGTTTTGGTAAAGAACTAGCAGGAAAAGCCTGGATTTCCATAACTTCTAAACTATCTTTGATGGCCATTTTTCCTGCGACTTCGGCTTCCACAGCAATACAGATAGAATGAATACGAGGATCACGATCTGGTGACGAGTAAACTCCCACTAAACGGCGAATTTTGACTAATTCTAACCCTGTTTCCTCCATTAACTCCCGACAGACTGCATGGGGAACATCTTCCCCCCAATCCACCATACCACCCGGTAATGACCAACAACCATCATCCTTTCTTCTAATTAACACAATTTGACCATCAGGTAAAATAGGGATAATGCTTGTACCCGTAATGGGATGGCGAAATATAATACCTAGTATAGTTTGCCCAAAGTGCCATAAGCTCTGTGTGGACTGAATCATTGACGTAAAAAAAATAAGAATGTTCAAAGTTAAAATTTCCTCATTTTATGTTAGAATATCAAACCATTCCAAAACTACCTATTACCTAATTACCTAACCAAATTTAGCTTGACATCAGGATTTTTGGTAAGATATAATGGTATGCTGTTCAAAGTGTATTGATTGCAGCACTAGGCTAAAAAAAGTATATCAATAATATCGGTATAATATGGCCTAAGTTATGCCTAGATGCCAATTTTTTGTTGTTTATTCATGAGGTGAATATGGCAAAGCGCCGTAACCCGAAGAAAGAGAAGGCGCTACGAAACCAGGCCTACGCCAGAAAGTTTCGTAAACGGACTACTACAGGGAGAATGGGCAGAAGATTCCAGCAAAGATCGCCCAAGAGTGAAGAGGACGAAGGCACAGGGGCAGCAGCAATGGACGCTGCTGATTAATGTATCTGGTTAAATTTTACTCTTTTATATTTTGAATTTTTGGGGTGTACACTAGTACACCCTTATTTATGTCCGTTGTCCGTTGTCCGTTGTCAGTTGTCCTTTGTAAAAAGTGAATTACCAATTACCAATTACCAATTACCAATTACCAATTACCCATTCCCTGAATTAAAAATTATTTACCGCTGATTTGAGTCCGGGCATTAACAATGGCCTCTCTAACTTGAACAAAACCTGTGCCACCATAGCTATTGCGGGCTGCAACAACTTGACGAGGGGCTATGGCTTCATAAATATCCGCTGCAAAGGCAGGATGAATTTGTTGCCACTCTTCTAAGTGTAAATCTTTAAGTAGTTTACCAGCAGCAATACTGGTTTTCACGACTTTACCAACAATATTATAAGCTTCTCGGAAGGGTACACCACGGGCAGCGAGATAATCTGCCACATCTGTAGCATTAGCAAAATCCTCTGTCACCGCTGTTGCTAATCGCTGATGACGAAATTCTAAACCTTCTTGCAGTAAAATTGTCATTGCCTCTAAACAGGCTTGAACTGTGTTCACGCTGTCAAAGATACCTTCTTTATCCTCCTGTAGGTCTTTATTATAAGCCAGTGGTAAACCCTTCATAATCACTAACATGGCTTGTAAATGACCAAATACCCGCCCCGTTTTCCCTCTGACTAATTCTGGTACGTCAGGGTTTTTCTTTTGGGGCATAATGCTAGAACCCGTAGCACAGCTATCTTTAAGGGTGACAAAACGAAATTCTTCTGAAGCCCACAAAATCACTTCCTCAGAAAGACGGCTGAGGTGAACCATAATTATACTAGCAGCACAGAGAAATTCTATGGCGAAATCCCGATCGCTCACTCCATCTAAGCTATTAGCATAAACGCGATCAAAATGCAATAATTTCGCTGTATAGTGGCGGTCAATAGGAAAAGTTGTTCCCGCTAAAGCACCACAACCCAAAGGGGAGATATTCACTCGACTATAAACGTCTGCTAACCGTTCCCAGTCTCTCTGTGCCATCTGAAAGTATGCTAGTAAATGATGTGCTAAACTCACGGGTTGGGCCCTTTGCAGGTGGGTGTAACCAGGAATCAGCGTTTCTACATTTTTTTCAGCTATATCAAGTAAAACCCCTTGAAACTCCCGCAATTGCTGGCGAATTTTCCGAATTTGATCACGAAGATATAATCTAGTATCCGTACCTACTTGATCATTGCGAGAACGGGCTGTGTGTAGTTTCTTACCGACATCCCCGACGATTTCCGTTAGTCGCTTTTCTACAGCAAAATGCACATCTTCGGAGTCAATACCGGGCTGAAATTGTCCCTGGTCGTATTCTTGACGAATTTGTTCTAAACCTGTAAATAGTATTTCCCCTTCTTCATAGGAAATTATCCCAGTGTGAGCTAACATTTTAGCATGGGCTTGAGAACCAGTAATGTCATATTTGATCAATTCGATATCAAAACCTATACTGGCATTAAAACGAGCGATCGCCGGATGTAGCGCGGACTCGAACCGCTGACTCCAAGTTTGTTTTTCGATCATAAATCTGAATAGAGGAGAATGTGATAGTAGACACTAGAAAACAGGCAGTAAAAACTGCCTTTACACATACAGAGTACATCTTTATGGGTTTTAAACCCTTGTTTTTTTGTTAACATAAGCAAGCCGACTTTGCCTATGTAGTAGCAAATTATATTTGCTTGCAACCTTGAAAATACCCTGAGAGATTTTTTCTAAAATCAATTCAAAATCTAAAATCTATTTAGCCGAAACTAGTTAAACTTTTGAACAGATAACCAACAACTACACCAATAAACAACGCCCAAACTTGCCCAGTTGTGATAAAGTGATTCCAACCAAGTCGCATTTGTTCCAAAATGTCTGGGTCTTTAATATTACTGTAATTAGCCAGAAGAGTGATATGTTGGTGTAAATTGCCTAAAAATGGCAATAGTAAATCATTCAGGTTTTCCATAATACTGTAAGCAAAATCTTGACAAATTCCATTAAATAGTAAAAGTAGCTAATGAAGTAGAAAATACGGCCATTATATTCTATTGTACCTTCATATCTAACTATGTTTCTGCTGTCAAGCGTAATTTTTCTGAAGTTCTTAAAATTTGTCCCGCTAAAACCGCTGCACCAAACCCATTATCTATATTTACCACACCTATACCAGCAGCGCAAGAATTGAGCATTGTTAATAAAGGTGCTAAACCGGAAAAACTCGCACCATAACCAATACTAGTAGGAACAGCAATCACTGGACAATCCGTCAAACCAGCTACTACACTAGGTAAAGCTCCTTCCATACCCGCTACGACAATTAATACTGACGCTGATTCTAACAAGTGACGGTTACTTAGTAATCGGTGTATTCCTGCTACACCTACATCCCAAAGACGCTGGACAGAGAAACCAGAAAGTTCAGCAGTGACAGCGGCCTCTTCAGCAACAGCTAAATCAGCAGTACCGGCGGAAAGAATGCCAATTTTACCAGGAAATTTGACTTCAATTACCGAGGGAACAATGGCACAGATTCGGGCTTGTTCGTAATATTGTATACCTCTAACTTTTTTTTGAATTACGGAATATACTTGAGGTTCTATACGAGTAGCCATAACTACAGAAGTCCGATGTCGCATGACCTCCATAATTTGAGTAATTTGTTCCGGTGTTTTACCAGGTCCCCAAATTACTTCCGGGAAACCGGTTCTTAATTGACGGTGGTGGTCTATTTTAGCAAACTCACCTACAGATTGATAGGCTAGGTCTTTGAGGGAGTCGAAGGCTATCTCTGGGGTTATTTTACCATTGGCGACAGCTTCTAAGAGCGATCGCAAATTTTCGGGTTGAGTCATGGGATTTTGGATTTTGGATTTGAGATTTTGGAGTTCCCTTATGCAGTTATTTTGTCACTTTAATTTCATGAATATTCCAAAAAGCACCACCAAGAGCAGAAAATTGGATACCTTGAAACCGGTTCCGAATTGCGGACATAGCGTAGGAATTAACCAAATAAATAAAAGGTAAATATTCTTGTGTTAATTGTTGACTTTCGCCATAAATTTGTTTAACTTTCTCTTCATCAAATTCTTGCGCCCCTTGAATATAAAGTTCATTAATTTTGATTTCCCAAGGTGTAACTTCTCTCCCTTCAATTGGCTTCTGTCCCGCTTGAGGTTTTTGATTAAACATATGTAAACCACCTTCAGGTGACCACACATTTGCACCGTCATTAGGTTCTAAACCCCCTGTTAAGCCTATTAAACAAGCATCCCAATCTAAAGTATTAGAAAGTTTATCTATAAAAGCATTCCAAGCCAGAGGTGCAAAATCTACTTGAATACCGATTTTACTTAAATCCTGTTTAATTTGTGAACCCATTGATTCCCGAATTTTATTCCCAGAATTTGTTAATAATGTAAATCTCACCTCATTACCTTGATCATCTAGTAAGAGATTTTTGTCATTATATTTAAATCCGGCCTGTAGTAGTAATTGTTTAGCTTTATCGGGATTATATGTGTAAACCTTCAAGCCTTTTTCTGGTGGTAAAAAATAAGGACTTTGAACAGAAATAGGAGAATTTTGAGGTTTACCTAAACCACGAAAAGTATTGTTTAACATGGTTTGTCTATCAATAGCATAGGCTACAGCTTGACGAAATTGGACATTATTAAACCATTTAGATTTAATAGGATCAACTAAGGGTTTACCATTTCTTTTTCCCTTATTTAAATTAAAAGACATAAAGGAAGTAGCAGAACTTGGACCACCATTATATATTTTAAAGTTACCTTGTTTTTCTTGAACTTTTAATAGAGAAAAATAATCAGGAGAAACCCCAATAGCATCTAAATCTCCAGAGCGAAATTGGAGTAAAGCAGTATCAGTTGATTCGACAATTTGCCAAATTATCCGTTCAATATATGGTTGGGATTTACCTTGAGCATCTTTACGCCAATAATAGGGGTTACGACGAAAAATTATCCGTTGACTTGTATCATATCTTTCCAGTTTGTAAGGACCATTAACAATCAGTTCTTCAGGAGGAGTATCCACACCCCATTTACTTAAAAACTCTAGTTTACCATCTTTATTTTTGGTTTTGACTGATTTTTCTAAGATATGAGCAGGTAAAATAGGCGCTCCTGTACTCAGTAAAAAAGGTCTAAATGGTTCAGGTACACTAAATTCTACTCTCCTATTATCTATTTTTCTAACTGTTGGTAATTTGCGATCTTTTCCCACTCTTAAAACATCTCTAGTGTCTGTGGGTATGTTTTGATTTAGATAAATATCATTGTAGGTAAAGACGACATCATCAACTGTTAATGGTTCTCCGTCTGACCATTTTAAACCTTCGCGCATAGTAAAGGTAATTTTCGTTTTATCTTCTGATATTTCCCAAGATTCGGCTAATGCTCCTTCTATTTTACCATCAATAGGATTTTGAGTTAATAATCCTTCATAAGTGTAACCAAAAATATTTGGTGATTCGGAACTCAGCGCAGCATTAAATGTTTTTGGATCACTAAGAATACTAGTTACTAATTGGGGTACTTTAGCGGTGCTAGTTTTTAATTTGGTTGGACTACAAGCGGTAATTGTCATTGCTGTAAAAGCAATGATTGTTATTAGTAATAAAAAGCGTTTGGTGGAATTGAGTATTGTTTTAGTTAATGTCATAGTTTCGGTAATTAAATAATTATTTTTAAGTTAATGAACGAGAGTTAAACCAGTCGAGAAAATGCTGGGTTATTGTAAAATACCTAATTCCAGCATTGCGTAAAGCATATTGAACTTCAGGTTTACCAAAGTCTTTACTGTTATTACTAATAAATGCTTTATCTTCTTGCGGATATAACTGGGCATGATCTAAGATAGATTGTAATATTATATTATCCATAATATCATTTTTAACTAACCATGCTTCTGTTTGAAAAATAGTTGTTTCTGCAATATTCTGAATTAAACTTTTATTTAAATTTATTAATTCTGAATTATTCAGAAGCTGATCAATAGTAGTGAAAAGTCTATCTTGAATATCATTAATCAATAGTTCATTATTTATACGCGCTTCACCTAAATTACCCATAAATAATCTAGCATAATCGGATGTTTTATCACGGTTTAATTCCTTAATCTGTTTATCCATTTCTTCTTGAAAATCTAAGCGTTTTCTTTTATCTATTTTGTATGTAGTCAGAGATTCAATATAACAAATATCTGGTATAACTATACGAATTGATGAAGGAATATCTTGCAATAAATCTACTGCTTTTAAATCTTGTCCTTTAGCAACAGCCATCAAAAAATTAGTTTCAATGTAAAGTATAATCACTTTAATTCACCTTGATCTAGCAAGTTATTTATATTAGTTATCAACTGTTTAAAGGCATCCCTTTACTAAGGGTTGTAGTATCTCCATCTTCTAAAAGCTGCAACAAACCAATTTCAGCAATTTCTTTAAATTTCGGTGGTGTTTCTGATTTCCAATGATAAGCTAAATCACGAATCCAGCCTTCCGTAAGTCCTGTAAGATACAGACTAAATATCCTTTTCTTACCGAAGCTTGAATCGTAATGATTAAAAACCTCATTTGTATTAAAATTGATAATTTCTGAAAATTTGTGACCATTCCATTTAAAGATGAGAATATCTTTTAAATCAACAAACATAGCAAATTCAACTTTGTTTCTTACTGAGGTTTGCCAGTTTTCAATCATTCGCCAAAGATCATCTGCTATATGTTTATGTGGGTACTTAAAAGGAAAACCTCTAATTTTACCAACCAGAATGCTGTTTCCATGTTTATCTAAAGCGATTAAATCGGGAATATCTACATCTCCTAAGTTTTGATTTAGCATAGTATGATTTTCTCCTCAATTAATAAGCATATATTTTTCGTTTTCAAGCATTGATTTTAATGCCAATGATGAGTGAATGGTTTTATTAGATAAATGCCTAAAATTCAATCACCAGCCACCAACAAAACCACTGCATAAGCACAAATCCCTTCTTCCCGTCCCGTCGGTCCCAATTTCTCATTAGTGGTAGCTTTGACACCAATTTGATTTGGTTCTACTGCTAAAACTGCTGCTAATTTCTCCCGCATGGAATTAATATGAGGTTTTAATTTGGGACGTTCAGCAACTACAACAGAATCAATATTGGCGATTTTCCAACCTTGATCAAGAATTAGCTGATTGACCTGTTTTAATAATACAAGACTATCAGCACCTTTCCATTGGGGATCTGTGGGGGGGAAATAATGGCCTATATCCCCTAAAGATAATGCTCCTAGCATTGCGTCCATGATGGCATGAGTGAGGACATCAGCATCACTGTGTCCTAACAAACCGAGTTCATGGGGAATATGAATACCGCCCAAAATTAAATGGCGATCGCTCACCAATCTGTGTATATCATAGCCATTACCAATTCTGATGTTCATAGTTAGTTGTCCGTTGTCAGTAGTTAGTTGTCCGTTGTCAGTGGAAATATTCTCCCTGTCACCTGTTACCTGTCACCTGTCACCTGTCACCTGTTACCTGTCACCTGTCACCTCTTACCTGTCACCTGTTCCCTGTTCCCTTTCCTCTTGCCATTTGTTTAGTAAATCGGGACGACGTAAAGCAGTACGTTCAACTTGTTGTTGAAAACGCCAACGGGCTATTTTACCATGATTACCACTTAGTAACACATCAGGAACTTTCCAGCCCCGAAAATTAGCCGGACGGGTATACTGGGGAAAATCTAACAAACTTTCTTCAAAACTCTCAGTTTTGAGAGATTCCTCCTTACCTACAGTTCCCGGTAACAGACGCATCACACCATTAATCAGAGCCATAGAAGGAATTTCACCCCCAGTCAGGATAAAATCTCCTAAAGACACCTCACGAGTCACTAAATTTAGTACCCTTTCATCTACTCCTTCATAGTGACCACAGATGATAACTAATTGGTCGTAATTCGTGGCTAATTCGCGCAGCAAGGGCTGGTTAATCGTTTGTCCTTGGGGACTCATGAAAATCACATCTCGACGGGGTAGAATTGGCAAAGACTCCACAGCGGCAAAAATAGGTTCTGGCTTCATCAACATTCCCACCCCACCGCCGTAGGGTTCATCATCTACCTTGTGGTGTTTATCCGTGGTAAAATCTCTGGGGTTAGTCAGATGCACCTGAGCAATCTGTTTAGCTAAAGCCTTACCCAATAAACCAGAATGGAGAATTGAAGTAAAACAGTCAGGAAAAAGTGTAACTATATCAAAACGCACAGTAATTCGTATTCGATAGAACTAATATTAGTGGTAGATACTGAACAAACACAATAACTCATAGCCTAGACTGGCCTAAGCCATAGAAATAGCTAAAATCAAGAAAAAATCTACCAATAGTATCTAAAAGTACCATAACTTTTAGTTCTTTGGTGAAATCAAAAGTTTTTCTAATCACTGGATTTGTGTTTAAATTGTGTTTAAATATTGTCACCACTAAATTTAAGTTAATAATCCCACTAATGTTAACAACTTCCGGGATGCATCCAGCCAGCCATGGCTACGCTATCAGAAGTAAGAGTGTCAAAACCTACTAAAACCTAAATCTAGAAAGGAATTGTAGTTGTATGAGGACTATAAAAGCCCTATAGAAGTCGTAGATAGGTAAAAAACAATGGCACTGGCTATGAGAAAGACGGACATGATGTCATAGTTGAAGCTTCATGTAAGTCAAGCCGTGTCCTCTCACACCAAGCAAAAGGCGAAAATTAACAAGTACCCAACCTTGTTCAATTAACCTGAAGTTGTTGACTCCCTCAAGCAGAAACACAATGCCGCAGTTAGAAGTTAAATCGCTGGAAATGAGGACACCCCAAGCAACTAAAACCGCCGTTATGGTTATCGGAGGCGCAGAAGATAAGGTTCATGGACGAGAAATTCTGAGAACTTTTTTTATTCGTGCTGGCGGTAACAAGGCGTATATTACAATAATTCCATCAGCCTCCCGGGAGCCTGCCATTATTGGTGGTAGGTATATCCGCATTTTTGAAGAAATGGGTGCGGAAAAGGTGGAAATTTTAGACATTCGTGAACGGGAACAATGCGAAAATCCTGAGATTAAAGCATCCCTCGAAGCCTGTAGTGGTGTCTTCTTGACAGGAGGAGACCAACTGCGCCTTTGTGGAGTCCTCTCCGACACCCCAGCCATGGAAATTATCCGCCAACGGGTGAGAGCCGGACAACTGACTCTAGCAGGTACAAGCGCTGGAGCAGCCGTAATGGGTCATCACATGATCGCTGGTGGTGGGAGTGGTGAAACACCCAATCGTTCCCTGGTGGACATGGCAACCGGTTTAGGATTTATTCCTGAAGTGGTAGTTGACCAGCATTTCCATAACCGGAATCGCATGGGCAGACTTGTAAGCGCTATCGCCTCTCACCCTGATCGCTTAGGCATTGGTATTGATGAAGATACTTGTGCTGTGTTTGAACGGGATGGTTGGTTGCAAGTTATGGGTAAAGGTAGTGTTACTATTGTTGATCCAACAGAACTAACCCATACCAATGAACCTAATGTTAGTGCTAACGAACCCTTGACTGTACATAATTTACGACTACATATCCTCAGTTACGGAGATCGGTTCCATCTTTACCAACGTACTGTTTTACCTGCTGTGCATCGCATCTCTAGCTAACGGGATAGAGTATCTAAAGTGACACTGGCTTGACCGCGACTTGATTTCTTCCTGTCCCCAGATTTAGATATGATCTCACTAGAAAAACTGTTCATTCTGAACAGTTTAGCGGTCAATTACAGTCAGAAACTAGAATTTTGGTTCCGAATCTCCATCTACCTATTCCCATGAGAATCCTCAAGATCCAAACCTTACGCGGCCCAAACTACTGGAGTATTAGACGGCACAAGCTGATAGTTATGCGCCTCGACTTAGAGAATATTGCCGAAACTCCCTCTAATGAAATAACTGACTTTTATGAAGGATTAGTAGAGGCGCTGCCAAGTTTAGAGGGTCACTATTGTTCCCCCGGCTGTCGTGGTGGTTTTCTAATGCGGGTGCGAGAAGGCACTATGATGGGTCATATAGTGGAACACGTAGCCTTGGAACTCCAGGAATTGGCGGGAATGCACGTAGGTTTCGGTCGCACCCGTGAAACTGCCACACCTGGGATTTACCAGGTAGTGATTGAGTACCTAAATGAAGAAGCGGGTCGTTATGCAGCACGGGCAGCAGTAAGGCTATGTCAAAGCATTATTGACCGAGGCCGTTATCCGAAAGCCGAGTTAGAGCAAGATATCCAAGACTTAAAAGACTTTTGGCGCGATGCAACTCTTGGACCGTCAACAGAAGCCATTATTAAAGAAGCTGAGAAAAAAGGCATTCCTTGGATGCCTTTACCAGCAAGGTTTCTGATTCAGTTGGGCTATGGTATCCATCAAAAACGGATTCAGGCCACAATGACCAATAACACAGGCATTCTCGGTGTAGAATTAGCTTGTGATAAAGAGGCCACTAAGCGTATTCTCTATGCTAATGGTATACCAGTTCCTAGAGGTACAGTCATCAGTTTCTTTGACGATTTGGAAGAAGCTATTGAATATGTTGGCGGTTATCCAATCGTTATTAAGCCTTTAGATGGTAATCATGGCCGTGGTATCACCATTGATATCAGAAACTGGAAAGACGCAGAAGCGGCCTACGAAATGGCTAGACAAGTTTCTAACTCAATCATTGTCGAGCGGTATTATCTTGGCCGCGACCATAGGGTATTAGTAGTAAATGGCAAAGTAGTCGCTGTAGCAGAAAGAATACCAGCCCATGTCCTGGGTAATGGCAAATCTACTATTCTAGAACTCATTGAAGAAACTAACCAAGATCCTAAGCGCGGTGAAGGCCATGATAATGTCCTCACTAAAATTGAACTAGACCGCAGCAGCTACCAGTTACTAGAAAGACAAGGTTATACTATCAATAGCGTGCCTCCATCAGGAGCAACTTGTTATCTACGGGCAACGGCAAATCTAAGCACGGGTGGTAGTGCTGTAGACCGTACGGACGAAATTCACCCAGAAAACGTTTGGTTAGCACAGCGGGTAGTCCGAATCATCGGTTTAGATGTTGCTGGTATAGATATTGTCACTTCTGATATTAGCCGTCCTTTGAGAGAATTAGATGGTGTGATTGTCGAAGTTAATGCGGCCCCTGGTTTCCGAATGCACGTCGCTCCTAGCGTGGGTATACCCCGTAATGTCGCTGGTGCTGTGATTAATATGCTATTCCCCAATGATCAAGCCAGCCGTGTTCCCATTCTCTCAGTCACTGGCACAAATGGCAAAACCACTACTACCCGCCTATTGGCACACATTTATAAGCAAACAGGTAAAGTAGTTGGTTATACTACCACAGACGGTACTTACATCGGTGATTTCTTGGTAGAATCAGGGGATAATACGGGTCCTCAAAGCGCTCATGTTATTCTCCAAGATCCTAGCGTAGAAGTGGCGGTATTAGAATCTGCTCGTGGTGGTCTTCTTCGTTCTGGACTCGGTTTTGATAATGCTAATGTTGGTGTAGTATTAAATGTATCTGCGGATCATCTGGGTATCAGTGATATAGATACTATAGAGCAATTAGCTCATCTGAAAAGCGTAGTCGCTGAAGCTGTATTCCCTGATGGTTATACCGTACTTAATGCTGATGATCCACGGGTTGCGGCTATGGCAGAAAAAACTAAGGCCAATGTTGCTTATTTTACCATGAATCCCGATTCGGAACTGGTGCGACAGCATATCCAAAAGGGAGGGGTGGCCGCAGTCTATGAGCATGGTTATCTGTCAATTGTTAAAGGTGATTGGACACACCGCATTGAAAGAGCGGAAAATATCCCCTTGACAATGGGCGCAAGAGCGCCATTTATGATTGCTAATGCTTTAGCAGCAAGTTTGGCGGCTTTTGTCCAAGATGTCACAATTGAGCAAATTCGTGCTGGTTTAAGAAGTTTCCGCGCTTCTGTCAGTCAAACCCCAGGACGCATGAATTTGTTTAATTTGGGTAAATACCACGCTTTAGTTGATTATGCCCATAATGCGGCTAGTTATGAGGCTTTGGGTTCATTTGTTCGCAACTGGACAACAGGACAGCGTATTGGTGTGGTTGGGGGTCCTGGCGATCGCCGTGACGAAGATTTTGTTATGCTGGGTAAGTTATCGGCGGATATCTTTGACTATATTATTGTTAAGGAAGATGATGATACCAGAGGACGGCCAAGGGGTTCAGCGTCGGATTTGATTACTAAGGGTATTAATGAGGTTAAGCCTAATAGTCGCTTTGAATCAATTCTAGACGAAACTCAAGCCATTAACAAGGCTTTAGATATGGCTACCGATGGTAGTTTGGTGGTAATTTTACCAGAAAGTGTTAACCGGGCGATCAAATTAATTAAGTTGCGTGGTGTGATAGATGATGAAATACCACTACAAAACTCAATTAGCAATGATTCCCAGACAAAACTTTCTGGGGGGGTAGCACCTTCCTCTGTGGTCAATACGCCGATTTAGTGAACTTGATCTTGTTTGTAAATTACCCCCGGACTAATTTATAATTTCAGTCTGGGGGTTAATTTTGCAAAATGAAACAATAAAGTTGTGATGATAATTATAAATAGATTTTTATTAGTAAATATGAGTAAACTAATAATAGAATTAATTATATACTTGGCTCAATACTTGTCAGTTAAGCTCAAAAAATAGAATTACGTAGGTTGGGTTGAGGAACGAAACCCAACATTTACAAGTATTTGTTGGGTTGCGCTGTCGCTTAACCCAACCTACAAAAATCCTACAAAAATCCTTAACCGAACAGTATTGATACCTGGCTTTTATCAACTTCCCCCTCGACTTTAGAGTAACTGCTTTGAGGTAAATAGTATGCAGAATAATTTCATGAATTTTTCAACAATATTTATAGATTACCAGGAAGCAAAACTTAAAAATCATCATTATACCGATTTTCCAGTTACTACATCAGTAGCGAGGAAAGTGCTTCTACCAGCTTTTTTGCCTAACTGTTGTTGAATCTCGTAGCGATTGGCTAATATTTCCCTATTCATGATCATTAAAGTATCTTAGTGTCACTCATGAGCATAAACACCAAAATTATCTTCCCCATTCCCGATTTTTATTTAATTGTTAATTTAATTGTTAATTTAATTGTTAATTTTAATTTTTAATTGCTTATGCCTTCCCCACTTTGGCCTTATATTACTCCAGGGATTCCCGATGAATTATTTGAGCATTTACCAGGTATTCCCCTCAGTCAGCGAGAATTAAGATTGTTGTTGATTTCTCAACTGCGACTACAAGAAAATTCAATATTGTGGGATATTGGCGCGGGAACGGGTACAATTCCTATAGAGGTGGGTTTATTGTGTCCCCAAGGACGGGTAATTGCCATTGAACGTGATGAAGATGTAGCCAACCTGATTAAACGCAATTGCGATCGCTTTGAAGTGAAAAACGTAGAAGTTATCGAAGGTAGCGCCCCGGAATGTTTAAAGCAAATCAAGTTACAACCTGATCGTATTTGCATTGAAGGGGGAAAAGCCATAAATGAAATTGTCCAAGCTGCATGGCAATATTTACCCACATCTGGACGAGTAGTGGCAACAGCTGCTAATCTAGAAAATCTGTATGCTATTTCTCAAAGTTTTTCCCAGTTGAGAGTGAGAAATATCGAAGTTGTCCAGTCAGGGGTGAACCGTTTGGAAACACGGGGTTATTCTCAAACTTTTGTAGCTGGAGATCCCATTTTTATTCTCAGTGGTGAGAAATTAGACTAAATTTGAATGAATTAAAACTTCTGCGGTTTTCGGTTTTGGATTGAATCCAAAATCTAAAATCCAAAATCCAAAATACTATTATGCCCTGGTCTCGAATTGTTAGTGGAATTATTGCGATTGTCATGGCGCTATCTTCAACCCTGTTAGGAGGGTGGTATTTCACCATAGCGATCGCTATTGTTGTATTTTTAGGTCAACAAGAATATTTTAACTTGGTGCGTTCTCGCGGCATTACACCAGCGGTAAAAACTACTATGTTTGTCAGTCAAGTTTTATTGGCAATTTGTACTCTGAATGCTAGTTTAGCTGATGCAATTATGCCCATAGCAGGAACACTGATTTGTTTTTATCTACTTTTTCAACCTAAACTAGCGACAATTGCCGATATTTCCGCTTCTATTATGGGTTTGTTTTATGTAGGTTATTTACCAAGTTACTGGGTACGCTTACGGGAAATTAATCATGATCTTACCAGTAATCTGCCTTTAGGTGGTTATTGGCCATCCCATTGGGAGGATATTGGACAAGGCAATTTTAGCGCCTTACCCACAGGTTTAACAACCACTATCCTTGCATTTTCCTGTATTTGGGCTGCTGATATTGGTGCTTATATTATTGGTAAATTCTTCGGTAAAACTCGTTTATCGGATATTAGTCCCAGGAAAACCGTAGAAGGTGCAGTTTTTGGTATTGCTGCTAGTTTGTCCGTGGCTGTGACAGGTGCTTATTTTCTCCATTTTCCCTACTGGTTAATTACTGGTTTGACGTTGGGTTTGATTATTGGTATTGCTAGTTTATTAGGTGATTTAACGGAATCTTTACTTAAACGTGATGCGGGTGTGAAAGATTCTGGACAATTAATCCCCGGCCATGGTGGTATTTTAGATCGGACTGATAGTTATATTTTTACTGCTCCTTTAGTTTATTATTTTGTGACGCTGCTTTTACCACTGTTACAAACAACTCTATAATTCATAAATTGTGTTTTTTGTCACATATCAGTATGAAATCCTGCAAATCCTTAAAGCCTGGAAATACGGATGCAGACAGACGGTTATGGATTAATATTAATGCGTCCATAACAAGTTAGTTGTCCTGGTTTCAGAGAGATTTCTTGAATATCAACATCTGTCCCCAGATTTATCATATCAGGAGCATACCTTTCTAAAATAACCCCTTGGTCGCCCTTGATCTCAACTTGTGTGAATTGCAGTTCTTGTCCGTTGAGTAGTTTTAAGTCTAAATGAATATTAAAGAATGTTTCGTGGGTATCAGAGGTGGTTGTACCATGTAGAATCAATAGCTGATTGTCAAAGGTAATTTTTCGCCAAGTTAGGGACTGGGAATTTAGTTCAGATTGTGGTAATAGTCTAATTAGTAAATCACTTATAGCTGTCAATAATAATGGAGATGAGAGCGAGTTATTAAGATCCTGTTCTTCAACTATTAGTTTACCAACAACAGGTACTATTGCCGATAATTTCAGCGGCTGTCCTCTTAATATTGATGAGACATTAAGTTGTATTTTTTCGGCATAAAGTTCGATTTCTGTGATATGAAGCCCTTGATACACAGCTTTACTGGCATAAATGGATACCCCAGGAATAGAACCAGAAATAAATTGGCGATCGCTCGCTTTAATCTGCACATCTAAATCCGATACGTGACTTAATTGAGTTCTTAGCCATAACTTAATCGCTGAAGTCAAAACTTTTGTAATTATCTTAACTTTGTTGTTATCTGTATTTGGGGAACTTGTTTTTATCATTTTTCGGTACTTGTATCTAAATATGTTTAGCTATTAAGTCAGGACTTACGCAACTGGCACATTAGCAAGGTGCATAACTACCGTCTACAATAGATTTTTAGTGTGACACTTGCATAAGTGCTATAAGTATCTTAAATAATTCTTAACTGTAATATAGGAGTTTTTTAACAAAAAAGTCAAAAAATCAGTAGTATTATAGTATTCAATGAGAGAAAAAAGTGACAATTAAAACATGGAGGAACGATTACAAAAAATTTTAGCCCAATGGGGCATTGCCTCCCGTCGTGAAAGTGAAGAAATGATTAAACAATCAAGGGTGCGTGTTAATGGCATATTGGCACATTTAGGTCAAAAAGTCGATCCCCAACGGGACAAAATTTTGATTGATGGTTTACCAGTCATGACAGAACAACGTCCATCTTTGATCTATTTATTGCTGCATAAACCAGCAGGATTTGTATCTACTTGCCATGACCCCCAAGGAAGACCAACGGTGCTGGATCTGCTACCCTCAGAATTAAGGCAAGGATTGGGTATTCACCCTGTTGGTCGTTTGGATGTAGACTCTACAGGAGCGTTAATCTTGACAAATGATGGGGAACTAACTTATGGACTTACCCATCCTAGTCATAGTATTTCTAAGAGCTATCGTGTTATTGTCCAAGGACATCCTCCCGCAGCAGTTATTCAAAGGTGGAGTCAGGGTGTAATTCTGGAAGGAAAAATCACCAGACCGGCCCGGGTGCGTTTAATTGAAACTTATATTAACCAAAGCTGTTTAGAAATTGTTTTACAGGAGGGAAGAAATCGGCAAATTCGCCGTGTGGCCGAACAGTTAGGATATCCAGTTATCAAGCTACATCGCACTGCTATCGGTTCAATTCAATTAAAGACGGCAATCACACCATTTTTGCAAGTTGGTGAATATCGTCATTTAACTCAAGACGAGATGATTTTTTTAAGCAAGCAGATAAATCGCACACCCATAAAGACAAAGCACAAGTTAAGGAGTAAAGGAAAAACATGAAATGGTTCAGAAAGAAGGATGAACAGCCAATCAAACCTTCTATCAAGCAACACCAAAGTGAAAAGTTGATGCAGCTTGGATCTCAACTTGCTTCCCTACGTCAGGAAAAGAACTTAACTCTTGATGAGTTAGTCCTCTTCACCAGAATTCCTCGACGACTTTTGCAAGCCATTGAAGAAGGTAATTTAAGCGACCTACCAGAACCAATTTACATTCAAGGTTTAATTAGGCAGTTTGCAGACGCTTTAGGAATTAAGGGGGGGGAATTTGCCAGTCATTTCCCGATTGGTTATCAACCAGTGGCTTTTAAATCCACTTGGAAAAACCAAAACATTGCTCAATTCCGTCCTATACATCTTTACCTGTTTTACATTGTTTTGATTTTTTGCTCTGTTAACAGTTTATCTCATTTATTAAATAATGCCACATTGCAGTCCAATAATCGCCAAATTCAATCAGATATAGCACAGCCATCAACACAACAAGAAACATCTGCTGATAAACAATCCGCTAGTAAACAGGATCAGTCTGTACAAGTTGGTGTCACCTTAAAAGCCTCCTCATGGATTAGTGTGGTGACAGATGGTAAAACGGCCTTTGAAGGAGTTTTACCACAGGGTTCTAGTCGTACTTGGAAAGCTAATCAGCAATTGACAGTAAAAACTAATAATGCTGGTGGGGTGTTAATGAGTGTGAATCGGCAGAAGGCTAAAGAAATGGGGGAAATTGGCAAAACCGAGGAAATCAAGATCGCTGCTGAACCAAACTAACCGGAAATCATCGTTAAATTTTGGTTTATTTTGGCTTTTGGTTTGATCTCAATCAAGGGTGGTTTGATCAAAAACTTGGGGTTTTCGTCTATTGAGTCAAACCAGGACAAAATAGCGAAAACATCAGTTTTTTTTGAGGTTTATTAGCCAAAATTTATTTAACTAACTGAGGATTCTATAGGGGCGCGTCCACAACGGAGAGTGAGAGTTTTTAAGCGATCGCTTAATTCTTGAGTTAATACACCTGCTTGATAACGCCATTGCCAATTTCCCTCCGCTGTACTTGGAAAATTCATTCTTGCATCAGTTCCCAAACCTAATACATCCTGTAAAGGTATAATCGCCTGATTAGCGATCGAACTCAAAGCTAATCTAATTAAATCCCAATTTACGCCATCAGGACTAATACAACCTAAATACAACAATAAATTTTGCTTTTCGTAATCATTTGCAACATTAAACCAGCCCACAGTTGTATCATTGTCATGAGTGCCAGTATAAACCACAGCGTTACGATTGTAGTTAAAGGGTAAAAAAGGGTTTCCGGGATCAGAACCGAAAGCAAACTGTAATATCTTCATCCCTGGAAACTCAAATTGATCTCGTAGTGCTTCCACTTCTGGGGTAATAATCCCCAAATCCTCCGCGAGGACAGGTAACTTACCTAACTGCTTTCTAATAGTTTCAAATAAAGCCACACCAGGCGCTTTAATCCATTCACCATTCATAGCAGTTGTTTCACCTTGGGGTACAGCCCAATAAGCCTCAAAACCCCGGAAATGATCAATGCGAATGATATCCAGATAATCCAACATGGCCTCAAAACGCAGTACCCACCATTTAAAGTCTTGTTTTTCTAATTCTTCCCAATTGTAAACCGGATTTCCCCATAATTGACCAGTGGCGCTAAAATAGTCCGGTGGAACTCCTGCCATTAAAGCTGCTGCTCCTGTTTCCTCGTCTAAAGCAAATATTTCAGGATTAGCCCAGACATCAGCGCTATCATGGGCTACGTAAATGGGGATATCACCAATAATTTCTACACCATTTTCATTAGCATAGTTTTTCAGTTCTGACCATTGCCGGAAAAACTCATATTGGACAAACTTATAATAAAAAATTTCTGCCGCTAACTCTTGTTCCATTGCAGCTAAAGCCGCTGGTTCACGCTTTGCCAATTCCGGCTGCCAATTATGCCAGCCTGCACCATTTTGGGCATCTTTAAGAGCCATAAACAGAGCGTAATTATTTAACCAATAGCCTTTATCAGTACAAAACTTAGTAAAAGCTTGTTTTTGAGTTAAAGTTGCCTTAGTTTTAAATTCTTCACAAGCTTTAATGAGTAAATTAACCTTAACCGGGATAACTTCCTGAAAATCTACATAATCTGCCGGAAAATCTGGTAAATCAGCTAAATCTGATTCAATTAACAAACCTTCCTCCAGTAACTTTTCGGGACTAATTAAAAAGTAATTTCCCGCCATTGCAGAATAGCACATATAGGGAGAATTACCGTAACCAGTCGGACCTAGAGGTAAAACTTGCCAATATTGCTGGTGACTATTTTTAAGAAAATCAATAAAATCATAGGCTTCCAGTCCTAAATCCCCAATACCAAAACGACTGGGGAAAGAACTGGGATGTAGTAGAATACCACTGGATCTAGGAAAAGGCATATTGAACCTGAAATATAGGAAAGGGTAATCGTTTATCAGTTACGCATCGAATTTATCATGGCATGGTTAATCTTGACTGTTGTGATTTGTAAAGAAATAAGAAGATGAATCACAATGTATCGTTATAATTGTTATATAATTAAGTGAACAGATGTTAGTTGTCCGTTGTCCTTTGTCCGTTGCCAAAGAATATTTCTCTACCGTGTAACCTGTCCCCTGTTTAATGACTTATAGAAATCCTGCACCCACTGTTGATATCATTATTGAGTTAATTGATAGACCCCATCGCCCTATTATTCTCATTGAAAGACATAATGAACCTTTAGGGTGGGCGCTACCTGGTGGTTTTGTGGATTATGGTGAAACTGTGGAAAAAGCCGCAATTAGGGAAGCAGAGGAAGAAATAGGGTTAAAAGTAGAGTTAATTCAACAATTTTTAGTTTATTCTGATCCCCGTCGTGATTCCCGTCAGCATACAATTAGTATTGTGTTTTTAGCAACAGCTACAGGTCAACCTTTAGCGGGTGATGATGCTAAGGGTGTGGGTATTTTCGAGCCTTGGTGTGTTCCTGGTGATTTGTGTTTTGATCACGACCGGATTTTGGGAGATTATTGGCAATATAGAAATTATGGGATACGTCCCAGATTGGGGTGAAGGATTTTAACAGCAAATTCATCTGATTGTAAGTAAATATAGGCAGGTAGTAATTGCAAATACAAAGAGTTATTAAACCACTTATGTGACACAGTTTAACTAATCATTAATTGATAACAAACCAGGAGGAGGAGTAATTTCGACGCGACGATTTTGCAAATCCACAACAGGGACAATTTCCATGACAAAGGGAATTAAAACTGTTTTTCCGGCTTTATCCTCAGCAAAAGCAGAATCTAATTTTACTTCTAATAAATCATGACCTGAAGGTAATATATCCACCAGTGTTCCCACCAACTCCCCAGAAGATTGCATAAAAACCTGCAATCCTAGCAAGTCTATCACATGAAACTCACCCGCTGCCAATTTAGGGCGATCGCTTATAGGCACAAAGAACCGACAGTCACGCATATTTTCAGCTTGAGAGCGATCGCTTACTCCTTTTAATCTAATCACATAGAGATTTTTACTCTCAATATAGCGTCCACTTAATAATTCTACAGGTTGAAGTTCCGTTTCCCCTGGACGTAATAACCAGCGTTTTCCCGGTTCTTCAAAACGTTCGGGAAAATCAGTATCAGGATAAACCCGCAACTCCCCATTTAAACCTTGAGGTGCGACAATTTTACCAATTTCTAACCAATCATCAAGATCAGGAATTGGTTGAGAACGGGGTTTCTCAGCCCTCACAGCACCAGGAAGAGCAGATTTTTGATCTTTTACCCCTGCTGGCTGCTTCCTGCTTCCTTGCAATATTTTCTTCGTGTTCTTTGCGTCTTCGTGGTTCATTTCTCTTACACACTTACAGCCGCAACTTGATAAACCTGTTCAGCAACCTTAGCTAAACGCTGCATACCGATAATAATCTCCTCATCACTACCAGTCAAACTAATTCTGAGACATTGGTGTTTGTGTTCCCATTCCTCTTGTAAACCGGGGAAGAAACTACTACCAGGAACAACAATCACACCAACTTTCTTTAATTCCTGGTAAAATTCCCAATCAGTTATGGGTAAATCCTGCAACCACAACCAGCCAAAAATCGCTCCTTCACCACGATGTAAAAACCAGGGTAAATTTTTTGGCATTGCCGATGCTAATGTACTTTCTAACACATCAAACTTTTGCTGGTAGAAAGGACGAATCACATTTTCAGCGATATTTGCTAATATACCTGATTCTATGGCGCGGGCAGCGATCGCTTGACCATATCGAGAAGAATGAATTCCCACATTAGTTTGGAAACATTCTAAGACCTGAATTAGCTTTTCATCACCAATAGCCACCCCAATCCGTTCTCCAGGTAATCCCGCCTTTGATAAACTCATACAGTGGAGGATATTCTCCCCAAATGCGGGAGTCATGTCTGTAAAATTCAAAGCTGGGAACGGAGGCGCGTAAGCAGAATCAATTAATACAGGAATATGGTTAGGTTCAGCTAAGGCGGTGATTTTGTTCACTTCGTCATTAGTTAAAACATTACCAGTAGGATTACAAGGACGAGAAAAGATTACACAACCAGTATTTTCCGTAATTGAAAGTTGGTTAAAATCAGGACGATATTTAAAACGGTGTGCGTCCCTATCAATATCCAAAGTAGGCTTATAAGCGACTAAAGCCTCTGGGAACAAACAAACACCACCATAACCAGTATAATCTGGACTTAAAGGCAGGACAATTTCCTTTAAATTACCATCCTCAGTATAACCACCGAAAGCATTAGCAGCATAAAAATAGATAGTTTGACTACCCGCAGTAATTAAAATATTCCGGTCAGTTAAACTTAACCCATAACGCTGGTTAAAGTCCTTGACAATTGCGTCAATTAATGGTGAATAACCTTGACTTGAACCGTAACGACAAACGACCTCACCATATTCAGAACTAGCTAATAAATCTGCCGTACAATCCCGCCATAACTGTTCCACCTCTGGTAAAATCAGGGGATTACCGGCACTCAAATTATATAATTCCTTTCCCTTACTGGCTCTGAGGGTTTCGTTAATATCTTTCATAATCGCTCTTACGCCAGTTAAGTTAGACATTTGAGCGCCAATTTTAGTAAGGGCAGGTTTGATCATGTTTATTACAGATTTCATTAATCGTCAAAGTGGGTAGTTGCAGCCAAGATTAATTTTATGGTCATAATTGCTAAAATATCTGCTGACTTCAACCAGTCTAAACCGTAGTTAATTAGATAGGATATTTTTCTGACAATGCCCATCACTCTAGCATACATAGAACAATTTGACAAGTAATCATCAAAAATATTCCTCTTCGCGCCTGGAGTGCCTCTGGGTGAGATAAAATTACGTAAATCCTCGCCAATCAAGAGAATCAAATGGAAGTCAAAGCAGCAGTAGCCTATAGTCCGGGAAAACCCCTAACAATTGAAACCGTCCAATTACAAGGACCACAAGCAGGGGAAGTATTAATTGAGATTAAAGCTAGTGGAGTATGTCATACTGATGCTTTTACCCTTTCTGGTGATGATCCAGAAGGTTTATTTCCGGCAATTTTAGGCCATGAAGGCGCTGGTATAGTTGTCGAAGTGGGGGCTGATGTCAAAAGTCTTAAACCTGGAGATCATGTAATTCCTTTATACACCCCTGAATGTCGTCAATGTGATTATTGCCTCAGCTTCAAAACTAATCTTTGTCAAGCAATTCGCGGCACACAAGGACGGGGTTTAATGCCAGATGGTACTAGTCGTTTTAGTATTGATGGCGATATTATTCACCATTATATGGGTACATCCACCTTCGCTAATTATACGGTATTGCCAGAGATTGCTGTCGCCAAAATTCGAGAGGATGCCCCTTTTGATAAAGTTTGTTATATTGGTTGTGGCGTAACAACAGGTATTGGCGCGGTAATTTATACAGCTAAAGTAGAACCAGGTGCAAATGTAGTAGTTTTTGGTTTAGGGGGGATTGGTTTAAACGTCATCCAAGGAGCGCGAATGGTGGGCGCGAATAAGATTATTGGTGTAGATATTAATCCTAAAAAGCGGGCTTTAGCTGAAAAATTTGGCATGACACATTTTGTCAATCCTCAAGAAATTGCGGGTGATTTAGTTCCTTATTTAGTAGACTTAACAAAAGGTGGTGCTGACTATTCTTTTGAATGTATTGGCAATGTTAATACCATGCGTCAAGCCTTAGAATGTTGTCATAAAGGTTGGGGTGTAAGTGTGATCATTGGTGTTGCTGGTGCGGGACAAGAAATCAGCACTCGTCCATTTCAATTAGTAACTGGAAGAGTTTGGAAAGGTTCGGCTTTTGGTGGTGCTAGAGGAAGAACTGATGTGCCAAAAATTGTAGATTGGTATATGGATGGTAGAATCAATATTGATGATTTAATTACTCATGTTATGCCCATAGAAAAAATTAATGATGCTTTTGATTTAATGCACAGGGGTGACTCTATTCGCAGTGTTGTGACTTTTTAGGTTTTGGTTTCGCGCTAAGACGCTAAGGAGCAAAGGCGCAAAGGAAGAAAAGCTTTATAATTAGGTTTAAGTTGACAAAAAGATGTAGATTTTGATGCAGATGGATATGGTATATTTTATTTGCCAATCTACTTTCTATTATGTGACGTTAATGTGATCAGTAATAATCTCTAATTTGTCAATGTTCACAACTGGTAAACTGGTAAGAATTTTTATTTTTGGCTTATTTACCGATGTATCTTGATTCAGCTAACAGTCTTTTGGAGTGATTATGAGCGATTAGTACAACTGAATACTGACAAGCAATCAAGAATAATGATAAAGAAGGTAAAGGACAATAGAAGACCATAATTTATGGTTTAACTTGATGATGTTAAAAGTTTCCACAGTTAAACCGGAAAATGGTCAGAAGTTCGCTATGGTATTGCAAAGAAACAGCATCATGTAATGATAATGCCATGAACAAAACTGTTGAAGTTCACACCAGCGTGTCCGAACTCGTCCAACGGGCGCTAGAATTGATCCTGTCAAAAGTGGAAACTGCTATTAGGGAACGGGGACAATTTACAATTGCTTTATCAGGTGGCAGCACACCAAAACCTTTGTATGAAGCCATGGCCGTGCAGAAGTTGCCCTGGGATAAAATTCATGTATTCTGGGGAGATGAGCGTTATGTGCCACCAGATCACCCTGATAGCAACGAATTAATGGCGCGACGTGCATGGTTAGATCAGGTTGCTATACCAGCGGCTAATATTCATGCTATCCCCACTTTGTCCGCTCATCCAGCAGTGGACGCAGCTAAGTATAACCAGCATCTGCAAACATTTTTTAATTCCGTATCTGGAGAGTTCCCAGCATTAGATGTAGTTTTATTGGGAATGGGTGATGATGCCCATACTGCATCTTTGTTTCCCCACACAGAGGCTCTCAATGTGTGCGATCGCTTAATTACTGTTGGTAATAAAGGTGACAGTCTCCGAATTACCTTTACTTACCCATTGATTAACGCGGCTCGCAGTGTGATTTTTATGGTTGCTGGTGCTAACAAAAGGCCAGCACTGGCGCAAATTTTCGCACCAGTAGCAGATGATTTTGCTTATCCATCTCGCTTGATTAAACCCCAGGGAGAACTTTACTGGTTGCTAGATACTGCGGCTGGTTTAGAACTCAAACCCTAAATGTTTTCACTCTAGGTAATTATTAGCATCAAAAGCTAAAGTTACTGCTGTGCTTGTCAGTAATATTTTTACAACGACCTTGACTAAGGCTTAAATCCATGATAGTTTGCCCTAATTGCAATCACCCTAATCCAGATGGGGCTGTTCAATGTGAAGCTTGCTACAGCCCGTTGCCAGCTACAGCTAAATGTCCTAATTGTGGAGCAACAGTACAGTCAGATGCGGCATTCTGCGGTCAGTGCGGTTATAACCTACGTCTTCACGCTGCTGCTGTTACAGCAACCACAGTCGCACCAACTGCTGCTGCTAATATTCCTGTACAAGTACCGCCGGTTGCTCCTGATCCAATCATGGAACTATTAAAGCCCGATGCCTTGGGAATTGCGAATACCGCCAACCCTCCTGTTAGTGTTAATATACCGCCCATAGCACCCCCACCTGTAGCTAGTTCAGAAGCCGTTTATGTTCCCCCCATAGCCCCAGAACCAGAAGTTTATATTCCCCCGGTACTTACTCCCGCACCAGTAGCTGTAGTTCAGGAACAAGCTGTTTATATTCCTGCTGTACCAGCACCCGTAGCGCCAGAACCGGAAGTATATATTCCCCCTGTACTTACTCCTCCACCGGCACCTGTAGCGCCAGAACCGGAAGTATATATTCCCCCTGTACTTACTCCTCCACCAGCACCCGTAGCGCCAGAACCGGAAGTATATATTCCCCCTGTACTTACTCCCCCACCAGCACCCGTAGCACCAGAACCGGAAGCTTATATTCCGCCTCCTTATGTACCCCAGATAGATCCCCCCACAATTCCTGAAGTAACCCCAGCCGCACCACCAGCCAAGGTGTCCAACACCCAATTACAACAGGTAGTAGCGCGGTTATTTCATGTTCAAGCTAACCAAGAAATAGAATTACCACAAAATCTCTCGGTTATTCATATTGGTAAGCCTAATGACCGCATTCCTCCAGATATTGATGTTTCAGGGTTCGCAAATTCGGAGATTGTTTCCCGGATTCACGCAGATATTCGGATTGAGGGAGATGCTTGTTATATAGAAGATGCAGGTAGTTCCAATGGAACTTACATCAACAATTTACCCCTATTACCAGGAAATAGACATCGCCTCCGTCCCGGCGATCGCATTAGCTTAGGTAAGGGCGATTTAGTGACTTTCTTGTTTCAACTCTCTTAGGAACAGGTAATAGGTAATGGGTAATGGGTAATGAATATCTTTCTGCTCCCTGTCCCACTGCTATGATCACAACAGCTTATTAACTCTAGTTGCTAGTTATCCAATAAACTAGATAATTAGCAACTTGGGTAAAAACATGATTAATGATACAGAGTATATCAGGAAAGCTGAAGCGAATCGCGTCGAAATTCTCAGCGAAGCATTACCTTACATCCAACAATTCGCTGGTCGCACCGTTGTAGTTAAATATGGTGGCGCAGCCATGAAGGATAGCAACCTCAAAGATAAAGTGATTCGGGATGTTGTCTTTTTATCTTGCGTCGGCTTGCGGCCAATTTTAGTTCATGGTGGTGGTCCAGAAATTAATAGTTGGTTAGGTAAATTAGGAATTGAAGCACAATTTAAAAATGGTTTGCGTGTTACCGATGCACCAACAATGGATGTAGTAGAAATGGTGTTAGTTGGGCGTGTAAATAAAGAAATTGTCGCGCTAATTAACCAGGCTGGAGGTATGGCCGTAGGACTTTGTGGTAAAGATGGTAACTTAATTACGGCTCGTCCTCAAGGTGATGAAGGAATTGGTTTTGTTGGGGAAGTTAGCAGTGTCAATATCAAAATTTTAGAAACACTTTCTAGTAATGGCTATATTCCCGTAGTTTCCAGTGTTGCTGCTGATGAAACGGGACAGGCTTATAATATTAATGCTGATACCGTAGCGGGGGAAATAGCCGCAGCTTTGGGAGCAGAAAAGTTAATTTTGCTCACCGATACCAGAGGAATTTTAAAAGATTATCATGACCCTTCTACCTTGATTCCGAAAATAGATATTCGGGAAGCGCGACAATTAATTGCTGATGGTATAGTTAGTGGGGGGATGATTCCTAAAGTGAATTGTTGTGTGCGATCTCTAGCTCAAGGGGTGAAAGCTTCACATATCATTGATGGTCGTATTCCTCATGCTTTACTGTTAGAAGTATTTACAGATGTGGGGATTGGGACAATGATTCTTGGTTCTCAGTTGAGACAATAATCAGGATTAATAGTTCTGGTGAATAAAATTCACGGCTACACAAACAAATTCCGCCTCCGCAGACTGCATAAAAACCAGAGATTTCTCACCCACGCAGGTGGGTTTTGTTTGTGTAGATACGGTTTCTAACCGCCGATTTAACTAATAACTAATAACTAATGACTGAATAACTAATGACTACAGAAAGTTTAGAACTCGCTAGATCTCGTTACCAAATGGGGACAATTGCTTTTGAAAATGGTCAATATCGGGAGGCTGTAGAAAATTTAGAAAAAGCCAGCGCCCTATTAGGAAAAAATACCCGTTTTGCTGGTGAAGTAGAAATTTGGTTGGTGAATGCTTATGAAGCTGCGGGACGTTCAGAAGCAGCAATAAATCTTTGTCAACAACTTGTAGGTCATCCCCATTATGAAATTCGTCAACAAGCAAAGCGCCTAGTCTATATTTTAAAAGCACCCAAACTTAATCGTCCTCAAGAATGGATGACAGAAATTCCCGATTTTGGTATAGTTTCTGATCACAAATCGAAAATAGTTGTCAATTCCCAACCTAAAAAATCTCAACCCAAATCTGTAGAACCAGAATATATTGATCTTAGCACGGTCAATACTAAAGATAATCGCTTTGTTTGGGTAGCTTTAATTGCTGTTTGTTTAACAATTTTCTATTTAGTTTGGTTAAGTTTTTAGCAAATAAGGAGAAAATACAATGAACGTATTCACTTTCATTAAGATAAAATCCGTATTTTTTTCAATTAGTAAAATTGGCAAGATTACCAAAATAAAACCTATTGTATTGATGGTAATACTTTCTTCATTGCTCCTATCTGGTTGTGTAAAATATGATTTAGGAGTGAATTTTAATAGCACAAATAATGGAGAATTAATACAGCATATTCAGTTACCGGAAAAGGTCACTATTTTTAGTGGTGATTATCTATCAGAATGGTTAAAAACTTTAGAAAATCAAGCGCGAACTTTAGGAGGTTCAACACAGAGAATTTCACCAGCGGAAATTGTTCTAAAAATTCCCTTTACCAGCGCGAAGGAATTACAAGAAAAATTTACTGTATTTTTCAAAAATCGCAGTTCTCAAGATAGCAATAATTCAGAAATATCAGATATTACCTCAAGTTTGGTAGCAGAAGATAGGAATTTTTTCCTATTTTCTAGAAATCATCTAGTTTATGATTTAGATTTGCGTTCTTTGGCCATGCTTACCACAAAGAATAATAATTCAATTGTCAATTTAGATTTTAGTTTACAGACACCTTGGGGAACAAAAAACATTGACAATAATGAAAATGCTATCAAACCAGAAAAGCATGGTAATCAATTGATATGGACACTTAAACCAGGTGCTATCAATCATATAGAGGTGGTGTTTTGGTTACCTAATTTCCTGGGAATTGGAACTTTGTTAATTATTGGATTTGTGTGGTTGGGGTTCTATTTGAGATATACCTTATTACCAAGTCCGAGTATTCAGTTAACGGTGAAAGAGTTGTAAAATATTGGCATCAGAATGTAATTACATCCTGAAAATGTAAAATGTTGGGTTTTATCAACCCAACCTACAGAATTTAGTAG